>JBBKXC010000001.1:0-3264 GCA_037969275.1 Bdellovibrionales bacterium
CTGGCAAGCGCTGACCCATTTGGCGGTGTGATTCTGACCGACTGGTATACACCGGAAGAAAACGCCAATGAGCGCTTTAAGATCAATGTCTTTATATTAGGTCGCCAACTGCGCTCGGACGGTATTCGCGTGCGTATCTTCAAGCAGGTTGCTGCAAAAGAAGGATGGGTTGATTCCGAAGTGGCGGCCACAACTGTGCGTCAAATGGAAGATTCCATCCTAACTCGCGCGCGTCAACTCCGCGTTGCGGACGCCAAAGACTAAAATTACGTCTTAATTTATAATTCAGGCGGCGGCGATGCGACATGCGCAGATGCCCCGCCTGTTTTTGCTTCACGCTCTATACGGCGCCGAACTGCGCTGCCCTCATAAAGTGCCGCCGCGGACCAAGTTGCGCCGATTGTATTAGCCACAGCCATTACCGGAAGAAGTAGAGCAAACACAAGGCCATCGCCGCCAACAGAATTTTCTGCTGCCGTGGCCGCTGTCACAGTTAATCCCGTGGCTAAAACTGTGGCCGCTGAAAGGGTCTTGGTAACTTTGGACGTATTTTTATTAAAGAGCGCTGCCAGTGGTAAGACTGCCGCGGCGCCGGATACGGCAAGCGTTGTTGTTACGAGTGGATCCATTATAAACTCCCAATAAATGTTTTATTTTCAATAATTTTGGCGACGCTATAGATATTTACGGTAAATGGCAAGTCAAATGAGATTAAAACTCTTGCGCTTTTCGTACGCTTCCTTAAATATACGAAGCTATGACAACAGAGCGCTACAATATCAAGGCCGCAGAGGCCAAATGGCAAAAATCCTGGAGTGATCAGGATGTTTTTACCGTTAAAGAAGACACCTCCAAGGAAAAATACTATGTCCTTGAGATGTTCCCCTATCCATCTGGCCGTATACATGTCGGCCATGTCCGCAATTATACGCTAGGCGATGTTGTGGCGCGGTATCGTCATGCACTCGGCTATAATGTTTTGCATCCTATGGGCTGGGACGCTTTTGGCCTACCCGCAGAAAACGCTGCGATAGAGCGCGGCGAGCATCCGGGCAAATGGACACGCGAGAATATCGCCCAAATGCGCGAACAATTGAAATCCATGGGGCTTTCCATTGATTGGAGCCGCGAAGTCGCGACTTGCGACCCCGATTATTACCGCCATGAGCAAGCCATGTTCTTGAAATTCCTTGAAAAAGGCATCGCGTATCGCAAAGAAGCCGTTGTGAACTGGGACCCCGTTGATAATACGGTTCTTGCCAATGAACAGGTCATTGATGGCAAGGGTTGGCGCACAGGCGCGCCTGTCGAGCGCCGCAAGCTCAATCAATGGGCGCTTAAAATTACTGATTACGCCGAAGAATTACTGGAAGATGTCAAAAAGCTTGAGCGCTGGCCTGAAAAAGTCCGCATCATGCAGGAAAACTGGATTGGGAAATCACAGGGGCTTCAATTCAAATGGAACATAATCGGTTCTGAAGACCAAATCGAAGTTTATACCACCCGCCCCGACACTTTATTCGGCGCTTCTTTTGTTGCACTTGCCCCAGATCACCCGATGAGCGCTGCTTTGGCCGGAAACAAAAACGGTTTTGACGCATTCATTAAAGCCTGTCAGGCACAGGGCACTAGCGAAGCCGCCATCGAGCAAGCTGAAAAGTTAGGCTTTGATACGGGCCTTCAGGCCACGCATCCTTTATTAGGGCGCGAAGTTCCTATCTATATCGCCAACTTTATCTTGATGGATTACGGCACCGGCGCTATTTTCGGCGTGCCCGCGCATGATCAGCGCGATTTCGATTTTGCCAAGAAATACAATTTGCCAATTCAACAAGTGATTTCCTCCGCAGAAGAAATTGACCTTAATAAGGAATCCTATTCCGGCGCAGGCAAGCTTATAAACTCACAGTTCCTAGATGGGCTCGAGATTGCCGAGGCGCAGGCCGAGATCATCAAGCGCTGCGAAAACGATAACAGCGGTTTCGGCGTCACCAAATACCGCCTGCGCGATTGGGGCGTCAGCCGCCAGCGCTATTGGGGCTGCCCAATTCCTATTATATATTGTGATGATTGCGGCGTGGTTCCGGTTCCGGCCGCCCAGCTTCCCGTTACATTACCTGAAGATGTCTCCTTTGATAAGCCTGGCAACCCGCTTGCGCATCACCCAAGTTGGAAGCACGTGAATTGCCCTAGCTGCGATAAGCCCGCAACGCGGGAAACTGATACATTTGATACATTTTTCGAGAGCAGTTGGTATCAATTCCGCTACTGCGACCCGCAAAACGACACCCAGCCGATTGCACTAGATAAAGCCGATTACTGGATGCCTTTTGGCGGCGGTGTCGAACAATATATCGGTGGTGTCGAGCACGCCGTACTTCATTTGCTCTATGCCCGCTTTTTCACGAAAGCCATGCGCGATTGCGGCATAGTGAATACATCAGAACCCTTCACAGGCCTCTTTACTCAAGGCATGGTTACGCATGAAACCTATCAGGACGAAGCCGGAAAATGGCTATTGCCCTCAGAAACACTAAAAAATGATGATGGCACGACAGTCCATGTACAAACGGGCAAGCCCGTGACTGTCGGCGCAACCATCAAAATGTCCAAATCCAAGAAAAACGTCGTCGACCCCGAAGAAATTTTAGGAACTTACGGCGCGGACGCGGCGCGTTTATTCATTTTGTCCGATTCCCCGCCAGAGCGCGATCTGGAATGGACGGAAAGCGGCATTGAGGGCGCGTGGCGCTATATTAATCGCCTCCATCGTCTAATTACGGAGAATATGCACAAATTGAGCCCCGCTGGCGCTCAGCCTGCTGAAGATAAAGCCACAACAGAGATTCTGCGCGCCGCGCATGCCACCATTAAGGGCGTTGGCGCTGATATTGATAACTTCCAGATGAACAAAGCCGTTGCCCGCATACGCGAGTTTTCCAACGCTATTGATAAATTCTTAAAAGACAGTGCTGGCTCCGACACCGCAATACCCCGCGAGGTTTTTGAAATACTGCTTCAGCTCATTGCGCCAATGATGCCGCATTTGGCTGAAGAGCTCTGGCACTTGCTTGGTCATGAGACACTTATTTATAACCAAATGTGGCCAAAGGCCAACGAAGCGTTGCTGGCAAATGATACCGTAACTATAGGTGTGCAGGTCAATGGTAAGGTGCGCGCGACGATCACTATGCCCAAAGACGCGGATAGCAAAGCCTTTGAGAACGAAGCACTCGCACAAGACACGGTCAAGGCCGCAATTGG
>JBBKXC010000002.1:0-5416 GCA_037969275.1 Bdellovibrionales bacterium
GTTGTGGTTTTACCCGCATCAATATGCGCCATAATACCAAAATTGCGGTAGTGATCAATCGAGTGTTCGCGTGCCATTTTATTCGTCCTTATTCCTTATATATATTCTCTTGATTACCAACGATAATGCGCAAATGCTTTGTTAGCATCGGCCATTTTGTGGGTGTCATCGCGTTTCTTAACAGCTGAGCCACGGTCATTGGCAGCATCTAGCAATTCATTGGCCAAACGGTCAATCATTGTGTTTTCGCTGCGCTTACGAGCTGAGTCAATCAACCAACGAATGGCCAAAGCCACACCGCGCTCGGAACGCACTTCAACAGGAACCTGATAAGTCGCACCACCAACACGGCGAGAGCGAACCTCAACCTTTGGCTTAACGTTTTTCAGCGCATCATGGAAAAGACGCAGGCCCTTTGACTTCGCAGAAATCGCATCACCCTCAACAACAGCTTTACTATCGTTGCTACCTTTGCTTTCTAGAATTTCAATCGCGCCGTAAACAATACGCTCGGCGACGGATTTCTTTCCATCATACATAAGACTATTCATGAATTTTGTCAGAACGATATCACCGAATTTAGGATCGGGGAGTACTTCGCGTTTCTCTGCTCTATGACGACGTGACATATATAATACTCCTTATTTAGGACGTTTCGCGCCGTAGCGTGAACGAGATTGTTTACGATCTTTAACACCTTGCGTATCGAGCGCACCGCGAATAATGGTATAACGCACACCGGGCAAATCTTTAATACGACCGCCGCGCACTAGCACAACGGAGTGTTCTTGCAAATTGTGACCTTCGCCCGGAATGTAACAAATTACTTCCATACCGGTTGTCAAACGAACCTTGGCCACCTTACGCAAAGCCGAGTTAGGCTTTTTCGGTGTTGTTGTGTACACACGTGTACAAACACCACGACGCTGAGGATTACTCTTCAACGCTCTGTTCTTCTTACTTTTTTTAACCGGCTCGCGTGGTTTGCGAATTAACTGCTGAATGGTTGGCATACCTTAACCTTCACTTTTTAAATATTCAAAATTTTGGATGCTGCATTTAGCGCGGAATACGTGACATTGTCAACACTATTCAGGCCGCCTTATTAAGGCATAATGCAGAGCATCCGTTAACCGGATGATGCGCGCGGTTTCTTTGGTTGGGCAATGGCCCAGAAATCGCGCAAAGTCATCTAATTCGGCGGAATATATGCTATAAAAATTCTCTGGTCAAGTTTTTTTTAGCATTCAGCCACATAATAAAAAAGCCCCCAGTTATTGGGGGCTTTTTAAAACCTATATATCCCTAAAGATTAACCGTTTACGGCCTCTTTATGATCATCTGTATTCGTTCCATCGCCTTCAGTAAGGGCAGCAGGAGCCTCAACAGCGTTGTCAATAGCCTCCGCGCTTTGCTGCGCAGCCATCGCTACACGGTCACGGCCAGCGGCCACGCGCTTGATGTCATTGACATAGGCACCTGTACCAGCCGGGATCAAACGACCAACAATAACGTTTTCTTTCAAACCAAACAGACGGTCAACCTTGCCTTGCGTCGCAGCTTCGGTCAAAACGCGTGTTGTTTCCTGGAAGGACGCGGCAGAAATAAAGCTTCGTGTCTGCAAGGACGCTTTAGTAATACCCTGAAGAACAGGTTTACCAACAGCTGGGCGCTTACCATCATCGATGAACTTCTGATTAGCAACATCAAAGACTTCACGGTCCTCAAGCTCTCCAACCAGATAAGTTGTATCACCAACTTCGGTAATTTCAACTTTTTGCAACATCTGGCGAACAATCACCTCGATATGCTTATCGTTAATTTTAACACCTTGTAGTCGGTAAACGTCCTGAACTTCGTTTGTGAGGTAGTCGGCCAAAGCCTCAACACCCATAACATCCAGAATATCATGCGGTACAAGCGCTCCATCAAGTAACGGATCACCCTTACGTACGAAATCGCCTTCTTGAACGGCCAAATGCAGACCTTTTGCGATCATGTATTCACGCGGCTCACCATCAGCGGCATTTGCAGGCTTAACTACAATACGGCGCTTAGCTTTGTAGTCTTTACCGAATTCAACGTAACCATCAATCTCGGAAATAACCGCAAAATCTTTCGGACGGCGGGCTTCGAATAGCTCGGCCACACGCGGCAGACCCCCAGTAATATCACGGGTTTTAGATGACTCGCGCGTGATACGCGCCAGAATATCACCAGCCTTAACGTCTTGACCATTTTCGATAGACAAAATGGAGTCCACGGACATGTAATAATTCGCAGGCAGTCCATTCGGCAAGCTAATAACGTTACCTTTTTTATCCAGCAAGCTAATACGAGGCTTAAGATCGCTACCTTTAGGCTGTGATCTCCAGTCAATTACGCGGCGGGAAGAAATACCTGTCGCTTCATCAACCTGATCAATCACAGACACACCTTCAACGAGGTCGAAGAAATGCGCCACACCATCTTTTTCGGTAATGATCGGCATTGTATACGGGTCCCACTCGGCCATTTTATCGCCGGCTTTAACCTTATTACCATCATCAACAAGAAGACGTGCGCCGTATGGAATACGGTGTGTTTCCTTATCTTTTCCTTTTTCATCAACCAGAGCAATCTCGGTATTACGACCCATAATAATCGAAACGCCGGAAGAGTTCTTAACAATGTTCTTGTTACGTATTTCGACTTTAGCCGAAATACTAGCATCAACATGTGAACGCTCGGCACCTTTTTGCGCCGCGCCGCCAATGTGGAATGTACGCATAGTCAGCTGTGTACCAGGCTCCCCAATAGATTGGGCCGCCATAACGCCGATTGCTTCACCAACATTAACCTCCGCACCACGGGCCAAATCACGGCCATAACATTTAGCACAGATACCAACTTCGGAGTGACAGGTCAGAACAGAGCGCACAAGCACTTCATCAACGCCAGCCGTTTCAACCAGCTCGGATGTGACTTCGTCCATAATCTCCGCAGCCTTTACGATAACTTCCCCGTTTAGTGGGTTTAGAATATCAGTAGCAGCAGAGCGGCCAAGAATACGCTCGGACAATGATACAACCGTATCAGCACCGTTCATAACAGCCTTCATCTTGATACCTTCAGTGCTTCCACAATCACGCTCAGTTACAATCGCATCCTGAGCCACGTCAACAAGTCGGCGTGTCAGATAACCTGAGTTCGCAGTTTTCAAAGCCGTATCAGCAAGACCTTTACGCGCTCCGTGCGTGGAGTTGAAATACTCAAGAACGGTCAAGCCTTCCTTGAAGTTAGAGATAATAGGCGTTTCGATAATTTCGCCTGATGGCTTGGCCATCAAACCACGCATACCGGCAAGCTGGCGAATCTGCGCTGCAGAACCACGAGCACCGGAGTGCGCCATCATGTAAACCGCGTTCATATTGTCGGTTTCGAGCGTATTAATTTTGCTCATCATCGCATCGGCAACATCGTCCGTACATTTGGACCAAATATCGATAACCTTGTTGTATTTCTCGCCTTTTGTAATCAGACCATCTTGATATTGATGTTCGAATTCAGCCACTTTTTCATTAGCAGCAGCAACCAATGTTACTTTTTCTTCAGGAATAATCAGATCGTCTTTACCGAAGGAAATACCGGCGATACAGGCGTATTTAAAGCCAAGCTTCATCATACGGTCTGCAAAAATAACGGATTCTTTCTGACCGCAATAACGATAAACAGTATCGATCACGTTAGAAATTTCTTTCTTCGTCAAAATCTGGTTAAGCAACTCGAAAGGAACTTCAGGGTGACGTGGAAGCAAATCAGACATAATCATACGGCCCGCCGTAGATTCCACGATTTTCGTGATCGGCTGATTGTTCTCGTCAACTGTGTGGTAGCGACATTTAATCTTCGCGTGCAAAGAAACAACCTTGCTCTCCAAAGCGTGCATAATTTCGCCCGCACCGCGGAAAATCATGCCCTCGCCCGGCTGACCAGCTAAAGCAATTGAGAGATAATAAAGACCAAGAACAATATCCTGAGACGGCACAATAATTGGCTTACCGTTTGCAGGAGAAAGAATGTTGTTCGTCGACATCATCAAGCAGCGTGCTTCAAGCTGCGCTTCAACAGAAAGAGGAACGTGAACGGCCATCTGGTCACCATCGAAGTCGGCATTAAAGGCCGTACAAACGAGCGGGTGTAGCTGGATCGCTTTACCTTCGATCAAAACAGGTTCAAACGCCTGAATACCAAGACGGTGCAAAGTCGGCGCACGGTTCAGCATAACTGGGTGTTCGCGGATAACTTCTTCCAAGATATCCCAAACTTCAGGACGCTCTTTTTCAACCATCTTCTTGGCAGCCTTGACCGTAGAGGCCAAACCATAAATTTCAAGCTTGTGATAGATGAATGGCTTAAACAGCTCAAGCGCCATTTTCTTCGGAATACCACATTGGTGAAGCTTAAGCTCCGGTCCAACAACAATTACAGAACGACCAGAATAATCAACGCGTTTACCGAGCAAGTTCTGACGGAAACGACCTTGCTTACCCTTAAGCATGTCTGAAAGTGATTTCAATGGGCGCTTATTCGCGCCTGTAATCACGCGGCCACGGCGGCCATTATCAAACAGTGCGTCAACGGATTCTTGTAACATACGCTTTTCGTTACGCACGATAATATCAGGCGCACGAAGCTCGATAAGACGCTTCAAACGGTTATTACGGTTGATAACACGGCGATAAAGATCGTTCAAATCAGATGTCGCAAAACGGCCACCATCAAGAGGGACAAGTGGGCGAAGCTCTGGCGGAAGAACAGGAACAACGTCCAAAATCATCCATTCAGGGCGCGTACCAGATTCAATGAAAGCTTCGAGAAGCTTAAGGCGCTTAACAAGTTTTTTACGCTTGGCTTCAGAATTGGTCTCAACAAGGCCTTCTTCAACCTTCACTTTTTCAGCTTCGAGATCGAGTGAAGACAAAATCTCTTTCATGGCTTCGGCACCAATACCAGCGCGGAAGTTTTCCTCGCCATATTCATCTTGGGCAGCCATATACTCTTCTTCGTTGAGCATTTGGAACGGCTTAAGCGGAGTCATGCCCGGCTCGATAACGATGAAACTTTCGAAGTAAAGAACGCGCTCAAGGTCTTTCAGCGTCATATCCATGATCAAACCGATACGGCTTGGCAATGATTTCAAGAACCAGATATGCGCAACCGGGGAGGCAAGTTCAATGTGACCCATGCGCTCACGGCGCACTTTAGTCAATGTAACTTCAACGCCACATTTTTCACAGATAATGCCTTTGTATTTCATGCGCTTATATTTACCGCAGAGACATTCATAATCCTTGATCGGGCCAAAGATACGGGCACAGAAAAGGCCGTCTTTTTCAGGCTTGAACGTACGATAGTTAATCGTTTCCGGCTTCTT
>JBBKXC010000003.1:0-5655 GCA_037969275.1 Bdellovibrionales bacterium
AACTTACCGTCCAGATCCCGTATATCGGAGGGCTTTAGGAAACAAACATTATTAAATTTATCTGCTTTAATCCGCACGTAATCTATAGCGGGTTTATGAACATCAAACCATTGATCCAAATCCGGTATAATCATCGATTTTTCAAGTGGATATACGCCCTCTGCTGCGCGCTCCGTAAATTTAGGTGAAATATCATGTCCGTAAAAATGAATATTATCCAACCCAAGACCCTTGGCTATGCGGGCTGCGTCATAAACTTCGCATCCCACCGACATCGCTGTAATTAGAACTGAATAATTCTGCTCTGGATCTAAAACCTGCGCCATTTGCGTTAAAAGCATCGTCCAGAATTTTTCGTGACGCGTAAAATGTGTCATGCCATTAGCAATAGTGCCATCTATGGCTTCAAAATCATCGGGGCGCATGTAATGTTTTGAAACCCGCCCTCTTCTCCATGCTTCATCAAGTCTAGATTTATTATCCATGCGCCTATAAAAGCTTAAATTTCATATTATGTCAATTACAAAGTGATCGGCGTATATTCATCGTGACGACGCAACCAGCTTACCGCATAGCCGCAGATAGGCTTGGCTTTGAACCCCTTATTCTTAACTTCAGCCATTAAAGCCTCCATAAATTGTCCAGCCGCGCCGCTGCCGCGTAATTCCGGCGGAGCGAACACGTAATCAATATAAAGCACGCCATCGACTTCACGCGTGGTCGCATAGACGCTGTGGCCGTCAAAATCTTTTTCATAGCGGCTCTCGGCTTTATTATAATGTAAATCGATCATACTGTGTCTCCTTGCCTATCAAGATAGGGGAAAGTTTAAAATTGTGTAGCCCTTCTCTTAATAGACGTAGAAAAGGCTTGATGAACAACCTAGCCCTGCCTTAAACTCAAAGCCGTGCCAAAATCATCCTTTATCACAGATTTGATCAATAACTTAAGCGGACGGACACGTCTTCTTGCCGAGAAAGATCGTCTGGAAGCTTTTTTGGCGGCCTTCCCAGGAAATTACTGTGGCTGGGGGCCTGATGGGACTGTTGCCTATAACCCCGAATTTGCCAAAGTCCTCGGGCTTAATCATATCAAATCCGTTGCCGACATTCACAATACGCTCGCAATTAGCGATTCTGCCACTCTGGAGGGCAGCTTCAATCGCTTGAAACATGAAGGAATACCATTTCGCATCAATGCGCATAATTACAATCAAGACAAAGTTTTTCAAATTTCTGGCTCGCGCGGCTATGCGATTAATGGCCGAGATCATTTCAATATACTCTGGCTGGAAGATATATCTCCGCAAGCGCTACTGGATGACCAGAACCAAAAACACCTGAAAAATCGCGAAGAACGCGTAATCAAGCTCGAAAAATCCTTAAGCCTGCTCCCCTATCCTTTATGGAAGCGCGATCAGGATCAAAAAATCACATGGTGCAACTCCGCTTATGCCCGCACAGTCGGCGCCAGTATTGATGATGTTCTACATGATCAAAAAGAATTACCGCCCGCCAGCCGCAAAAAGAAAAAAGGCGAGGAATGCTTTCTTCCAGCCGGGGCTGAGCTTGCCGCCAAGGCGCTCAAAGAAAATAGCACCGCCAATACTAAGCTGCATGTTATTGCCGAAGGTAAGCGCCTTTTGATGCGCGTCACCGAATATCCCGTGCCGGGGCATAACAGCACTGTTGGCTTTGCGGAGGACATCACGGAGCTGGAAGAGCTGGAGAACGCTCTTAAGCGCTATCAGGCCACCAATCACGAGCTTTTAGGCCAACTGCGCACAGCCATCGGCATCTTCGGGCTAGACCAGCGCTTGGAATTTTATAATGCCGCCTTTAGCCAGCTCTGGGGCATTGAAGAAAAATGGCTCAATAACCAACCCAAGCTCGGCGACCTCATGGAAAAGCTGCGTGAAAACCGCCGTTTACCAGAGCAAGCTGACTTCCGCCGCTTTAAGCAAAGCTGGCTAGGTATGTTTACCGCCCTTATCGAGCCGCATGAAGATATGCTCTACACGCCTGATGGCAGCGCCCTTCGTATGCTGGTCGTGCCGCAAAGCGCTGGCGGACTTATGATGACTTTCGAGGATGTAACAAGCCGCCTTGAACTAGAATCCTCTTACAACACGCTCATCGCCGTGCAAAAAGAGACGCTGGATAATTTAGCCGAAGGCGTTGCTGTGTATGGCGGTGATGGCCGCCTTAAGCTCTGGAACCCTTCGTTTGCGCGTCTTTGGGGGCTGCACCCTGAAGACCTTGAGGGCGAGCCGCATATCAATATGATTGTGGAGAAGCAAAAAGCCTATTTCACAAAAGAAGAATGGCCTCAAAAGCGCGAAGAGCTTATGGCCAAGGGTTTAGAGCGCATTATGCATGAGGGGCGCATGAAGCGCGCAAACGAGACTTTGGTAGATTTTGCGACCGTTCCCCTCCCCGATGGCGGTGTGCTGGTCACTTACACCGATGTGACCGATAGCGTGCGCGTTGAAAATGCCTTGCGCGAGAAAAACGCAGCGCTCGAAACTGCGGAAAAGCTCAAAATCGACTTCCTTGCCAATGTCTCCTACCAACTCCGTACGCCGCTTAACGCCATTATGGGCTTTAACGATATTCTTGATCAGGAGTATTTCGGACCGCTCAATACGCGTCAAAAAGATTATACTGGCGATATTCGCTCGGCTAGTGAGCGCTTGCTTGGCTTAATTAACGACATTCTCGACCTCTCTACTATCGAGGCAGGCTATATGAACCTTGAGCGCGAAGAGGTCGACATAGCGCAAACGCTGGAAAGCGTACAAGACCTTGCAAGGGATTGGGCGCGTAAAGGGAAGGTGGAGATCAGCCTCGATTGTCCAAAATCCATCGGCATGATCAGCGCCGATAGCCGCCGCCTCAAACAGGCTCTCATGAATATTATCCGCAATTCCATTGCCTTTACCCCATCTGGCGGGCGCATTGACATCACCGCGAAAAAGCAAGTGGAGGGCATAAAAATCGCCATTGCCGATACGGGCATCGGTATATCACGCGAAAATCACAGCCGCATTTTCGAGCCTTTTGAAAAGGCGCAGCGCGGTGGACAAACTGTTGATAATGACGGGGACAATATGTTTAGGGGCAAAGGGGGCGCTGGTCTTGGCCTTTCACTGGTCAAGCATATCATTTCGCTTCATGGCGGCGCAGTGGACCTTAAAAGCGAGATCAATGCGGGCACAACAGTGAGCATATTCCTCCCCTATGAGACGGCCAGCGACGTCAAACCCATCAAGATGAAAAAGGCGCTTTCGTTTCAATAATAAAGATTGAAAGTGGGTTTTACTCGAAGCAATCGGCGAAATACTCATAGCCGCTATCATCCGCTTTGCGCTTTGCGCGCAAGACAATCTCGCCTTGATCCAATTGAGTCATACAGGTAAAAACGGGAAATAAAGTGCGCATAACAAGCTCTAATTTACGCCCTTGAAAAAAAGGGCCGTATGAGCAAAACTCGGCACGATCGGATGGATAGCCTTCGTCATCCTTACTACCCGCGGGCTCTAGAATAAAGTTGGAGCGGTGACGCGCCTTCATTCCATCGGTATTGGTGAAATAATCGGTGCCGATATTACCGTACATGGTAAAATTTGCAGCGTTTCTGACATTAAAGCATATAGGCTCAGAGACAATATCGGGTTGCTGCGCCATGGCTGTTCCAGAGCTTACGGTGAGAACCAAAAGGGCAATTAAATACATCCATCTCATATCTTGATTATACCATGGAAACTAGGCGTTGCGCCAGTGGCAATGCTTGTGCATCGCGGAAGAAAATCACCAAATAAAGAGTGGAATTTCAAATAATTAGCGCTATGCTGTGCGCTATGTCGCAAAATGGGCTTTATACATCGTCATCCGAGCAAGAAACGGCGAAAATCGCCGCAGATCTCGCTGTTACTTTAAAAAATGGCGACATTATCTGTTTGCATGGCACGCTCGGAATGGGCAAATCGCTCTTTGCCCGCGCGCTTATCCGCACTATGTGCGAAGACGAGCATCTCGAAGTCCCAAGCCCTACATTCACCTTAGTACAAATCTATGACGCGCCCGCACTGCCGATTTGGCATTTCGACCTCTACCGCCTGAAAGAGCCGGATGAAATTTACGAGCTTGGCTGGGAAGAAGCGCAGGAAGAAGGTGTCATGCTCATCGAATGGCCGGAGCGCTTGGGAAACTTAAAGCCCGCTAAAACCTTGGACATTACCTTCAGCGCGGATCAAAATGACCCGAATATGCGCCACATAGAAATCAAAGAAGGCTCACGCAATGGCTAAAATAGAACAAGGCTTTATATTGGCCGCAGGGTTTGGATCGCGCATGATGCCGCTCACAAGCGATCGCCCTAAGCCGATGATTGAAATTGATGGAAAGCCTATGGTCGATCACGTTTTGGACGGCTTTGCGGAGCATGGCCTCAAAAAAGTCATTGTGAATGCCCATTACAAGGCAGAAGTGCTGGAAAACCATCTCAAAACCCGCAAAACACCGGAAACCATTATTTCTTTCGAAACAGAGATTTTAGAGACAGGCGGCGGCATTGTGCATGCGCTGCCTTTAATGAAAAAAGCGGATTTTTTTATCTCAGCGGGTGATAGCTTTCTTGAGGAAGGCGAAGGCCAAAGCGCGATGAAGCGCCTAGAGTCCGCTTGGAACCCAGCCATCATGGATATTCTTGTTCTCCTGCAACCTGTAGAAAAGATGCATTTAACCCAAGGCGTCGGTGATTACCATCTTGGCCAAGATGGCCGCATTACCCGCGCGCACGATCAGAATGGCGCTTATATGTTTACTGGCCTACGGATCAATGCACCGCATATTTTTAAAGATGCGCCCCGAGGCTCTTTTTCCTATCTCAAATTATTAGACGAGGCGCAATCGCGCGGCAGGCTCTTCGGCCTAGCCCATGAAGGCGCATGGCATCACATCAGTACACCCGTCGATGTGCGCGCGCTCAATGACGCAATGGCGGCGCAAAATCGGGTCAAGATATGAGCGAGACCCCCGCGCAAAAATCAGTTTTTAATATTCCTGCGGGACTGCCATTTGCGCGTACATTGGTGCGCTCGCTTTTGGATAAAACGCCAACGGAGCTAGCCGCCTATACAATATTGCTTCCCACGCGCCGCGCGTGCCGCGCGCTTCAAGACACCTTCTTGCAAGAACGCGGCGGCGCGCCGTTGCTGCTGCCTAAAATACAGCCGCTCGGCGATGTCGATGAACAGGATCTATCACTAAGCTTGGCTGGAAGCGGTGCATTGCAAGATATGTTGGCGCTACCCCCTGCCATTTCACCACTGCGGCGGCGCATTTTGCTCGCTCGTACAATTTACGCCATGAAGACCCATTCCAGCAGTTTCGATCAAGCCTTAGCGCTGGCTGATGCCCTGGCCGGCTTTTTGGATCAAATCACGATTGAGGGTCTAAGCTTTGATGCGCTTGGCGATATTGTAACGGAAGAATTTGCGTCGCATTGGCAAATTACACTCGATTTTCTCAAAATTCTCAGCGAGCATTGGCCGAAAATCCTAGAGGAACAAGGCGTAATTGAAGGCGCAGAGCGCCGCAACCGCCTATTGCGTATATTGACGCGCCACTGGGCGGAAACAAGGCCGCAAAACCC
>JBBKXC010000004.1:0-3105 GCA_037969275.1 Bdellovibrionales bacterium
GGCTACGGTAATTACATCCGTATTCGCCACACAGGCGAACTGAAAACAGCTTATGCCCACTTACATAAATTTGCCAAAGGCATTAGCTCTGGCAAGCGCGTTAAGCAAGGTGATCTGATCGCTTATGTTGGTTCTACCGGACGTTCTACCGGCCCGCATTTGCACTTCGAAGTACTGCTCAATGACAAGCAAGTTAGTCCGAACCGCGTTGATCTACCGATGGGTGAAAACCTCAAGGGTAAGAAAATGGATGCCTTCAAGCGTATGATGAAGGATCTGGAACAGAAATATGTGGATATGGCCAAGGGTATGAAGTTCGCCTTTTCACAACAGAAAAACGCGCCGCGCGAAAACACAGCTGGTTAATCTGTCCGCACAATTTCGTTATTTTCGGATAATCATAAATCTCAATATGAAGATTATACTCAAGGCCAGCGCCATGAAATACCAAAAGGCTGCATATTGTAGATGCATTTCCGGCGTCAAATAGCTGCGCGATAACTCTGCTGGTACCAGCGGCGTTTGCGGCGCAGGATTGATATTTTGCGCAAAAATCACAGCATCCGATATATTTTCCAAACCGTAATGCGCGCTAATTTCTGCAACGCTCAGCCCGTACCATTCTTGCGTCTCGGGCTTGTTTTCGGGTGTAAAGCTATTGGGGCCGGACGGGGTTATGATATGCCCTTCAATGATTGCGGCGAAATTTGATAGCGTGGGCGCTTTATCAGGGCTCCATCCGAGATTAACGAGAATTTGCGTGCCGTCTTCGGCTTTTAAGGGCGCGTAGAGGTGATAGCCGATATCGCCCTTATTCGTGCGCGGTCCGATGGGTATAAGTGTTTGTGCGTGAAGCGTACCGCTTAAGACCTGAAGGAAGCCGCAAGGATCTGGCAATAGCTTGTTATATCCATTGCTTACCTCTGAAGGCTGCACGCGGGCATCGATACAAGACGGGCTATTGCGCAGCCCAGTTTTGGCGATATATTTTTGCATCTGCCATGTGCCAAGCCCGCATAGTACGGCGCAGCCAGAGAGCGCCAATACGCTTGCAATTAAAGGTGGGCGTTTAAAATGTAGATGTGTCATCGTTATGGTCTTCCTCGTCGCGCTGCTGCTTTTTAGCGCTATCCCAGAGCAAATGCTTATATTGCAGAGCGATGATATAGGATTTTAGCGGGCGTAGCGTGCCAACCGTCAGACCGAGCGCTACAACGCTCCACAAAACGGCGTGAACCCAAAGGGGAATAGTGAAATTTGCATCCAGCACGAGCGCAAGCGGCACAAGGGCTAAGCCTAGGACAAAGATCATAACTACTGCGGGGCCGTCAGCGCTGTCATTGCCCGCAAGATCTAGGCCGCAAACGGGGCATATCTCGCGCAAATTCAAGGTAAGGCCAGGCTTATACAGCGGGCCTTTCCCACATTTGGGACATCTGCAGGCGAGCGCCGTTTTTAAGAGGTCTACTTTATGATCTGTCATGTGTTGGCAAGCCTATTTCTTGCCGCCGGCCGGATTAATGACCGCCGCCAGCAACGGCGTCAACGATTTCTTTGCCTGCTGTGTGGTCGATGCCAATAACGTTGCCCCACCAGTAAACGGCGATGAACAAGAACAGCCAAACCACGTCAACGAAATGCCAATACCACGCCGCAGCTTCGAAGCCGAAATGGCGTTTAGGTGTGAAATGACCCTTAGACGTGCGCCACCAACAAACAGCAAGAAACACAGTCCCGACAAAAACGTGGAAACCGTGAAAGCCTGTTGCCATATAGAATGTTGATGGGTAAATGCCGTCTTTAAAACCAAAAAAGTGTAGCGCGTGGGAGTATTCATAGGCCTGAAAGCATAGGAATGCTGCGCCTAGGAAAACTGTAATTCCAAGCGCCTTTCCGGCGGCTTTATTGTTGCCTTCAATAATTTCGTGATGCGCCCATGTTACCGTGCAGCCTGAAAGCAGCAAGATCATAGTCATGAGGAAAGGAAGGTCAAATGGCGGAATTGTGTGCAAGCCCGCTGGAGGCCATACATAGCCGATGGCAGCCGTCGGGTAAAATGCCGAGGCGAAGAAAGCCCAGAAGAAAGCCGCGAAAAACATGACCTCGGAGGCAATGAACAAAGCCATACCGAAACGCATGCCCACCATGGCGATATCACTATGCGCTTTTTCTGTGACGGCTTCGAATAGGATGTCTTTCCACCAGAAAAACATAACCAGCATAATGCCAAGAACACCTGCGATTGGCGCCCATATGCCAGTCGGCATACCCAGAATTGGCGTTTTATGCATAAATAAAACCATGCCCATCGTAAAGATACCGGCGACAATTGCGCCCATAAGCGGCCAGATACTAGGGCGCACAATGTGGTAAGGGTGCGGTTTGCCGGTGGTTGTGTATTCAAAATGTCCAGACATTTGTAAGTAATCCTGCCTTAAGAGGGTGATGCGAATTGTAACGGGTTTTAACGTGAAATGATTATTTTTCCAAGGTTTTTATATCATTATTTTCACTATTGTAAAAGTCTTGAAGCGCGCTTTCAAGCTCTTCTGTGTCGGATTTGAAAAATGTATAGGACAGCGTGATGGCTGTGACATCATCCATATCTGGATCTTCGTCCATTTTCGGATCGACAAAAAACAAAACCGGCATGGATGCGCGCTCTTTTGCGGCTAATGTTTGCTGGCCAAAACAAAAGCACTGGATTTTGTGAAAATATTTTCCTGCCTTCAGCGGCGTCACATTGTAAATGGCCGATCCCGTTATGGGCGCATCTGTATTGTTTATAGCTGTAAAGGCGGCAATGCCGCGCTCGCCGAGATGCACGGTAATTTCGCGTATATCGGGCTTGAACGACCATGGCATGCCGCGCCCCGTATCGGCATTGAATTTAACGGCTATTTTTCGTTCAAGTATTTTATCCGGTAACTCCGTGGCGACCTGCGTTGTTCCGGCAAAGCCTGTCACCTGACAAAACAGTCTATAGAGCGGTACAGAGGCAAATGCCAAAGCGACCATGCAAAGTACAACGGCCAAAACGGTTAGGCCAAGCCGTGCATTCTTGCGGACGAGTTCATCTTGGGGGGTGGGGGGGTGATTGCTCAT
>JBBKXC010000005.1:0-8991 GCA_037969275.1 Bdellovibrionales bacterium
ATAAATCCTTGCTGCCTGCTGGGTTGCCCGATATTGCCAAGGATGAACCAGCAAACCCGCCGCGCATATTGTTGCTGTATGGTTCACTGCGAGCGCGCTCCTTCTCTCGCTTTGCGACCGAGGAAGCGGCACGAATTTTACAATATCTCGGCGCGGAAACGCGCATCTTTAACCCAGCGGATCTTCCGTTGCCCGACCAAGTGGAGAAGGATGACCACCCGGCCGTCAAGGCGCTGCGGGATATGGCGATCTGGTCGGAAGCTATGGTTTGGTGTAGTCCCGAACGGCACGGTACTATCACAAGCATCATGAAAGCCCAGATAGATCATCTACCCCTCAATATGGGCGGCATCAGGCCAACGCAAGGACGCACGCTCGCCGTTATGCAGGTAAGCGGGGGTTCACAATCCTTTAACACCGTCAATACATTGCGCCAGCTCGGGCGCTGGATGCGTATGCCCACAATCCCCAATCAATCCAGCATTGCCAAAGCCCATCAGGAATTTGACGAAAATGGCCGCATGAAACCATCCCCCTATTACGAGCGCATTGTTGATGTAATGGAAGAACTTGTGCGCTTTACGCTTCTACTCAGGCCGCATACTGACATGCTGACCGATCGCTATTCCGAGCGCAAAGAGGCGCGTGAAAGGCGCCTCAAAGAAGAAACTGATTTATCCGCAATTGCGACCAAATCTCAAAGCTAATTAATTCTGTACTTAGAGAAAAATTGCCACATGAAATCATTGGCATTGATATCCATATTCGTGCTGCCAACTTTCTCACGCATAGCCGTGCACAATTTTCCATTCGGGCGGCGCTCACAGGCTTTTACCGAAGACCCGCTCCCCGCCCATGTATGCCCGGCATTATCAATAGCGCATAAAGTGACCTCGGCGCCGTCCTTACAATTGGAGTAAGTCTCACACGACACATCGCCTTTTTGAAATGTAACGCGCGCAGTGCCAGCACAGCCATCAAAGCGCGCCCATTGTTTAACCATATCCTCAACCGGGTGACAAATGCCGTTTTTTTGCGGCATCGGTTTCATGCCCAAACTCTCCATGACATCGGAAAAACAGCCGCCGCACTCAGTGCTGCCATAATAATTGGCGCATCGATCTTCCTTACCATGAATATGGAGCACAGGCACAGCACGCTTAAGCGTGCAATCATGTGGATAATCCTGCCCGCCATTCGGCGCTATCGCCGTAATCTTATCCGAAAGCTCGCAAGCCAGCCGATAACTCATCATCGCGCCATTGGAATGACCGGTGGAATAAATACGCTTTGGGTCTGCGCGGTATTCATCAACGAGGATATCAATGAGTTGAGAAATATAACCCACATCATCAACATTATTTTCCATCGCATAAGAGCAGCATGTTCCCGCGTTCCAAGTATTCATTTTCACTTTTTTTCCGGTACCTTGAGGATAGACAACCATAAAACCATTTTGGTCTGCTGTCTTTTCCATCTGGATATGGCTTGCAAATTGTACGGCACTTCCGCCGCCGCCATGCAACGCCATAACAACGGGAATATTGCTTTTATCTTTGATCTGCGCCGGAATATGGACAAGAAAAATACGCTCCCGTCCATCATGCGTTATTGTTTCTTCGGTAAGGGCATATGCGGATGCCGAAAAAGAAATCCAAAAAGCTAAGAGCAGAAATAAACGAATAATATTTTCGCTCATTATATTATTTCCAGCGCAGCACAGGATTACGGGCGGCTTTAACCTCATCCAGTCTACGGCGCGGGGTGGAGAGCGGATAATTGTGGAATTTCTCCGTATCACCAGCTTTCACCTCGGCAGCAAAGTTTTTCATCACGGTGATGAAACGATCAATCGCGTCTTTGCTCTCTGTTTCTGTTGGCTCGATCAGCATGGTTCCCGGAATATGGATCGGAAAATATACCGTCATAGGGTGGAAACCTTTTTCACAAAGGGCCTTTGCAAAATCGAGCGTTGTTACGCCCTGCTCTTTTTGAAGCTTATCTGTGATCAAAGCCTCGTGCATACAAGGGCCTTGATGGGCAAACGGTGCGTGGTAATCGTCTTTCAAACATTCAAGAATGTAATTCGCACTTAAAACAGCATCTTCGGAAACCTGCTTCAATCCATCCGCACCATGCGAGAGCATATAAGAGAGCGCCCGCACATGCATACCGAATTGACCTTGGAAACCTTTCAGGCGGCCCATGCTTTCAGGGCGGTCTTCCAGCGTCTCCAATTTATAAGTCTCGCCCTGCTTAACGACCGTTGGCACAGGCATATATTTTGCCAGTTCTTCGGTACAGCAAATCGGGCCGGAACCGGGGCCGCCGCCGCCATGCGGGGTCGAGAATGTTTTGTGCAAATTGATATGCATTACATCCACGCCAAAATCGCCGGGGCGCACTTTGCCGACAAGCGCATTAAAATTCGCGCCATCACAATAGAAATAAGCACCTGCCTCATGCAAAAGATCGGCAATCTCGACCATATCTTTTTCAAAAAGGCCGCAGGTATTCGGGTTTGTCACCATCATGGCCGCAATATCCGCGCCATCAGGGTCAGTTGCGTAAAGCGCTTCTTTAAACGCCTCAACGGTCAGCATGCCGTTTTCTTTGGTCGGCATGTTGCGAATTTCATAGCCGCAAATCACAGCCGTAGCGGGGTTCGTGCCATGCGCACTATCTGGCGTCAAAACAATGCGGCGCTTTTTATTTTCGCCTTTTTGTTCATGGGCACGGCGTATCGTCATCATCCCCGCAAGCTCGCCATGCGCGCCAGCAGCAGGAGATAAACATACGCCGGGCAAATTCGTCAGCTCGGCCAGCCAGTGCTGAAGCTCATGCATGAGTTTCAAAGCTCCCTGCACTGTGCTCTCAGGCTGTTTCGGGTGAATATGTGCAAAGCCAGCAAACCGCGCCACTTTCTCATTCAGGCGTGGATTATGCTTCATCGTACAAGAGCCGAGCGGGAAAAATCCGTGATCAATAGAATAATTCCATGTGCTCATGCGTACAAAATGGCGCAAAGCCTGAGGCTCGGATACTTGCGGCAAACCAATATCACCGCGCGCCTTTGTGCCGGTGCGCAGGGCCAAGCCTTGCGCTTTCGGTAAATCAACGCCCGGATGATCGCTGCGCTCTTTTTCCCAAAGAAGGTTCTCTTCGTAGTGAAGGCCGCGGTTTCCATCAATCATTGTATCTTGCTCCATAGCTTGTTCCGTCTGTCTTTCTGCGCTCATTGGCTTTCTCCGCCGCTTAATTTGTTAACCTCATCCAGAAGTATTGCCGTATCGGCACGCTCGCGGTAATCGGCATTTAGAAATGCGTAAGAGATAACGCCGTCCTGACCAATCACATAAGACGCGGCCAGTGGCAGTATATTTCTATCATCATTATTGGCCGAATGAAGGTCAAAAGCCTCTTGAAGATAAGCTGCAATTTTTGGCGGCACTGTGTAAACAACGCCATATTGCTCGGCAATTTTGCTCTGCTCATCGCTTAAAACGTGATAGCCAAGATCAAGCTTATCCGCTACAGACACCGCGTGTTCTGGGGTTTCAGGGCTAATCGCAACGATCTGTGCGCCGGCCTTTTTAAATTCTTCGGCTTGGCTTTGCAGCTCGGCCAGATAGATATTACAATACGGACACCATTCCCCGCGATACCAAATCATCACAACGGGGCCATCCTCCAACAGGGTGGAAAGCGTTACATTATTGCCCGTGGAATCAGGCAATGTGAAATCAGGCGCGCTATCGCCAGTTTTTTTTGCACGCTCCAAAACGCCGCTTTCTTCCACTTGCTTAATGCCCTGCTCGTAATCAGAAATTTTTTGCGGATCCGCTTTTTCTGAAAATGCTTTTTTGCGATCATCCAGCTTTTCCTGCAACGTTTTACGCGCCATCTCCTCGGCCATCGCGAAAGTCGTGATAGAGGCGCCCGTAATCGTCAGTGCCGTAAGGGCTATCAATGTTTTTCTAAAAAGTGTCATCAACCAAATCTCCGATTTCTAGATAGTATTCATTGCTACAAAGCAACGCGCATTATTTCTCATATTCCCGAAACAAAAAAACTTTTTTATTTTTTGTCGGAACCACCCTTTTATTGCGTGTGTTGATTCATCGTTAGTAAAACACAATCTACAAAAAAGGAGATTAATCATGACTAACAATAAAAATGTAAACCAAGATAAAAACCGTCCAATGAAGGACAGCCCGCAAAAACGCGAGCAGCGCCCGTCGAAAGATGCTCCGGCGCGTAAAGAATACAGCGACAAGAAATAAGTCACTGGACGCTTTGATGGTGCGTTAACTTCAGCGTTTATCGCATCATACCAGGCAAAGGCCTTGCCTTCGGGCAGGGTCTTTGTTGCATAGAAAGGCAATAAACTAAGGGACATAACCATTATGCAAGGCACGCTTTCAATTCAGAACAAAAACGCTCAACATCTACGTCCGTTGTCATCTCGGTGGCAGCCACAAGAAGCTGATTTCCAGCCAGCGCGTACCCGCCTATCACTCCCTTGCTGGCAAGCGTCTCGATAATTTCTTTCGAGGGCTTGGATAGCTCGATTGTGAACTCATTAAAGAAAGTCTCGTTAATGACTTTCACACCTGAAACCTTGGAGAGCGCATCGGCAAGCTTGCACGCGGCTTCATGATTAAGAACCGCGAGTTGCTTAAATCCATCCTCACCCAAAAGCGCCATATGCACCGTAAAGGCCAGAGCGCATAGACCCTGATTGGTACAGATATTTGATGTCGCCTTATCACGGCGGATATGTTGTTCGCGCGTTGAAAGCGTAAGCACAAAGCCTCGCTTACCATCGGCATCTTCGGTCATACCGCAAAGACGGCCCGGCATCTGGCGCAGGAATTTTTCCTTACAGGCAAAAAAGCCGAGATGCGGCCCGCCATAGCTCATGGCCAGACCAATGCTTTGTGCTTCACCGCATACGATGTCGGCCTCGGAAGGCGCTGGCAATAGTCCAAGAGAAATAATCTCGTTCACAACCACAATCAGCAACGCGCCGGTTTCGTCGCATTGTTTACGCAGCGCCGCGTATTCATGCACATTGCCTTCAAAATCAGGGCATTGGATAATGAGACAGGCCGTATCATTGTCTGGCGCGCCCTGCGCAATTTCAATCTCGCCGTCAAAATTCCACATATAAGATTCAAGAACTTCCCTATAATCAGGGTGCAGCGCATTACCCAAAACAATCTTCTTTTTCTTGGTCACGCGCAGTGCCATCAACGCCGCTTCTGTAGTGGCCGTTGCGCCGTCATAGAGCGAGGCATTAGCAATATCTTGCCCAGTGAGTTTTGCTATAAAGGTCTGGTATTCAAAAATAGCTTGCAGCGTGCCTTGCGCAATTTCGGGCTGATACGGTGTGTAAGCAGTCAGGAATTCAGAGCGCTGGATAATATGGTCGACGCTGGCCGGAACATGGTGAAAATAAACGCCCGCGCCCAAAAAGAAAGGCCCTTGTGTCGCCGCGTGATTTTCATTGGCATAGGCTCCTAGATAGCGCTCAACCTCAAGCTCACCTTTATGTAGCGGCAAATCAACAAGACCATCGACAAATGCTTGCTTTGGCACATCGCGAAAAAGCTCATCGACATTTTTATAGCCGCATTTCTCGAGCATCGCCGCGCGGGCATTTTTAGTTTGGGGAAGGTAGCGCATATTTTTTCCTTATATATATCTCTATAATTTAAGGACCCCAATAAATTGGGATCCTTATATAATCAGGCCATCAATTCACTTAGTCCAGATTAGCGGTATAATCCGTATACGCCGCTTCATCCATCAAACCGTCGAGCTGCGAACTATCGCTCATTTTAATTTTGGCAATCCAGCCGCCCTCATTTAAAGGCTTCTCGATAAGCTCAAGGTCATCCGGCATATTGTCATTGGCTTCAATCACTTCACCATCAACCGGAGAATAAACTTCTGCAGCCGTTTTCACGGATTCAACAACAGCAAAACTATCTTTCTTGCTCACCTTTTTACCGACTTCCGGCAATTCAACAAAAACAAGATCACCGAGCGCTTCACGGGCATAGGCCGTAATGCCAACCCAAGCGACGTCACCGTCCACATAGATACATTCATGATCTTTGGTATATTTCATTCCAGCCATAGTTAATTACTCCTTATAAAATAAAATTACGCTGCGTTTTTCTTTTTCATGGATTTCGTTTTTGCCGCTCTGAAAGGCATTTTTGCCACTTCCGCGCCAATATTACGTCCACGAACATTTACAAAAATCTTTGTGCCTTCGGCCACATATTCAGGCGCTACATAGCCAATACCGATAGAGGCCCCGAGTGAGGGAGAATGACCACCGCTCGTTAGAGTCCCGATGACCTCGTCCTTGTCATTACTGATCTCGGAGCCTTCGCGCGCAATACCCTTATCCGTAAGCTTAATACCGACGAGCTTACGGCTCACGCCCTCTTTCAACTCTTTTTGAATACGTTCATAGCCAAAGTATTCTTTGCTATCTTTAGAGATAATCCAGTTTAAGCCAGCCTCCACAGGAGAGGTCGTCGCGTCAATTTCATGTCCATAAAGCGCGTAGCCCATCTCGAGACGCAGTGAATCGCGCGCAGCCAAACCAATGGACTTCACAGCGGAATGCTCTAGCAATTTATTCCAGACTTCCTCTGCCAGCTCATTAAATACGCTGAGCTCGAAACCGTCTTCACCAGTGTAACCCAAACGGCTCACAAACATTTCGCTGCCGTCTGGCGCCTGTGCAATTATCATGTGCATGTACGGCAAGTCATGGGCCTCTACGCCAAGAATTTCGTATAGAACGCGCTCGCTCCATCCACCCTGAAGCGCTATGAGCGCACGATCGTTATGCTTCGTCATGCGAACATTATCGGGCATTTGCGATTCAATCCACGCAATATCCTTGTCTTTACATCCGGCATTGATGACGGCAAAGAATTTATTATCGTTTACACGTGTAATGATAAGGTCATCAATAATACCGCCCTCTTCATTGAGCAAAACAGTATATTGGCCACGTCCATGCGCTTTAGCACTAAAATTTGAAGGTGTTATTTTTTCCAGAAATTCAGCGACATTTTCGCCATGTAGGGTAATTTGCCCCATATGCGAAACATCGAATATACCAGCGTGCGACCGCACCCATTCATGCTCTTTCAATACGCCCTCTTTATAAAAAAGCGGCATATCATAGCCGGCAAATTCGCCCATTTTTGCGCCTTGTTCTTTATGCGCATCATGCAAAGCAGTGTATTTCATATTCCAAATAACCCAATAAAAATGTAAATATATAATCTACATTGATACAGAAGCTAAGAGCCTTAGTCTAGTCATTTTAGAGTGATCTCAGGCCATTATTTGCGCATGAACAACCCTAACAAATGAATCCCAGCCTAGCTTGGAGACTTAACCAACATCATAGCGTAATGACGCAGGAGAATGATCGCGGTATTTATAATTTGGCGGCGATGAGAATGTATGCTCAACGACACCCTTATCATTAACGCTCTCCATAACAACCGGATGCTTCGTCTGGTGATGTATCATTTCCAGAATCATCTGCAACGATTTAGGCTCTAACTCCTGCTCATTGATAATATGATGCTGCAAGACCAAACATCTATCCGTCTCGTATTGGTAATCTTTCAATGAAATTTTTGGAATAACATCGGAAAGTCGATAATCATTAGCAAGTTGCTCGCGAATTTCTCTAAAACCTTCACCCGCATGAATAGACGAGACCTCAAGAAATTCCTGACGTAAATCACCCTCAAGTTTAAAGAACTTGAAATCGCGCATAACTTTAGGGGACAAGAAATTCCGTACCAATGTTTCATCCGAATTGGTTTTCATCACATCCAGACAGAAATCAACCCAATCACCTTTACCGGCAAAATTAGGGAACCACTCCAGATCTTCTGGGGTAGGCTCTTCACAAATACGCTTCAGATCTTCGAAAATCGCAAAGCCCAATGCGTAAATATTAATTCCTGCATTTGTAAACTTTTTCTCTTTTTCGCCCGTATATGGGTTTTTATCCCACACATAACCCGGCGGCTGATAAGTAACGCCTGCGTGGGATTGTCTGAATTCCGTATACATATCCGCATTAATCAAGCCAATGCTGTTAAGCGTGTCCATCACCTGATAATGCGTAATACAAGCGATACCTTCATTCAAAACCTTGGTTCTGATATTGGGCACAAAGTTTTGCGACGTGATGGAGTTAAGCGTCATAATCTCACGCTTCCACTTAGGAATATGATCAACATGATCGGCTATAAAGCGCAAAATATTGCTTTCACCCTCAGCGTAGCCATGCGCAGAAGGGGCATCCACCACAACCTTGTCATTAAATACACTTTTACGCGGCACATTTAGAAATCTATCTTCACGCGCTTTTTGTGATTTGGCCACACGGTCTTTTTGTGAAACAAATTTTTTCTTCGCATCAAAAGCCGTATCCATGAAATGCATTGAATGACAAAAATCCAGAACTTGCTCAACTTCTTCAATGCCGTAAAGCTCTTCAGCTTCTTCCACAAGCTCTCTCAGACGTGAGTTTACTTGCAAAATTGTTTCTGGATCGGTCTGCTCTTTGAAAAGATAATTGCTTTTATAGACAGCGTTGTGCCCGTAACTCGCATGTGCAAATACCAACATCTGCATAACGGGTGAATTCGTATCCATACATAAGGCAAGAGCAGGATTAGAGTTAATAATGATTTCATAAGCAAGGTGCTTAGAGGCATCATATTGCTGCTGCTCTTGAAAGCGCCTCTTGCCGTAACTCCAGTGTGAGGGGCCATCAGGCACAGGCTTAACATAGGCGTCAAGCATCTGATCTGCGCGGACAATCTCAATACGGTTTGGATTGGTTTCCAACTTGTATTTCTCATGCGCAATGATTGAGATTACTTTATCGGCAAGTGCCAACCAGCGCTCAGGCAGATAAGGGTCGTTCTCAAA
>JBBKXC010000006.1:0-10867 GCA_037969275.1 Bdellovibrionales bacterium
GATGGCCGCCCTGAAGAAGTGCTGGACGAAATTTTCGACCTGTTCGTTTCTCTGGACGCCAATGACGCGCAGCTTGATTTCTCTGTTCTATACGCTTCTGGCCGTGATGGCTGGTGTACACGCGAACTTGAAGACGAGCGCGAAAATCTTTCTCCATTGCTGGATTTGGTTCTGGAACAAGTTCCTCCGCCAAACGTAGTGGCAGGCAAGCCGTTTGCTATGCTGGCCACATTGCTTGATTCAGACCCGTATCTCGGACGTTGCCTAACTGGCCGCGTGGTTCAGGGCTCTGCAAAAGTGAATGACACAGTTAAGGCTATTGATCTGAACGGCAAAATTGTCGAGCAGGGCCGCCTGAACAAACTCATGATGTTCCGCGGAACAGACCGCGTACCGGTTAACGAAGTGCATGCAGGCGATATCATTTGTATCGCTGGTCTAACGCAGGCTTCTGTGGCCGACACGATCTGTGCGCCTTCCGTAACTGAGGCTATTGCTTCTACGCCTATCGATCCACCGACTATGGCGGTGACGATTACCGTTAATGACTCACCTTTCGCGGGTAAAGAAGGCAAAAAAGTAACATCCACGATGATCCGTGACCGTTTGATGTCCGAAGCCGAAGTGAATGTTGCGATCACCTTCAATGAAAGCACGAACAAGGATGCTTTTGAAATTGGTGGCCGCGGTGAACTTCAACTCGGCGTTCTGATTGAACAAATGCGCCGTGAAGGCTTCGAGCTTACCGTTTCCCGTCCCCGCGTTTTGATGCAGGATGAAAACGGCCAGAAGATGGAGCCCGTCGAAGAGGTTACCATTGATGTAGATGAAGAATACTCCTCTACCGTTATCGATAAAATGAACCGCCGTAAGGGCGAAATGGTTGATATGCGCTCATCTGGCGCCGGTAAAAGCCGTATTATCTTCCATGCGCCTTCACGTGGCTTGATCGGGTATCAATCACAATTCATGACAGATACACGCGGCACTGGGGTGATTAACCGTATCTTCCATGCGTACGCTCCTTATAAAGGCGATATTCCACAACGCCGGAATGGTGCGCTTATCTCGATTGATACAGGACAAGCCGTAGCTTATGCGATTTTCAACCTGCAAGACCGCGGCGTGATGTTCGTTGAACACCAGACCCCTGTATATGAAGGCATGATTATCGGTGAGCATAACCGCGAAAATGATCTGGAAGTGAATATCCAAAAAGGTAAGAAGCTAACCAATATGCGTGCTTCTGGTACTGATGAGGCCGTAACACTAGTGCCGCCTCGTAAGATGAGCCTTGAAGACATGATGTCCTACATCAATGACGACGAGCTTGTTGAAGTTACGCCGCTATCATTACGCCTCCGTAAGCAGCACCTTGACCCGAACATGCGCAAACGCCTGAGCCGTCAAGCCGCGGGATAATACTCCCGACCATACAAATAAGAAAAAGGGCGCCCGAAGGTGCCCTTTTTTATGATCTTTTTTCAACATATGAAACAACGAAGAGTATCTTATGCAGGCTAGGCTTGATGAGCGAAGCGTATGAGATAATACGTTAGCGAAGAAAAACGACGCCCGCATGAGATAATCGAAGTTGTTAAGCCGCGTCTTTGTCCATGCGGCCATTAAGCAACTTCGTCAAACGCTGCCACTGTGCGCCGGAGAAGAGATGCGCGTAGATAAACGGCAAGAAGCCTTCCTTACGGAATTCGAGGAATTTCTTGTCGTCAAGCTCGGCCAGTTTCTTTTCATCGATGATCATAAAACCCGAGAAGTTGATGCGTTTATCGCCGCCAACATTAATCTGTGCTTCACGATCAACCAGAATACCGCTCTCGGCAAGCATTTTGGAGAATTTGATCGTTTGCTGGGCTGCTGCGTGATAAGATTTGCAGAATTCCAGCGCGTTATTGGCCAGATCACTTGGCTTACCTTCTTTATCAAAGAAAGGCTGGCTACCGTTTTTCTCTACAATTTTGTCATCCATATCAATGCAAAGTGTCAATTGGTCGCCCTGTGGCATTTCCGAGAAAATGAACGGATAGCGGCGGATGTAAGCAGGGATATACGTATCCGGCTCCCATGTATCATCGCTTTTAAGAAACAGGTTTTCATTATCGCGCAAACCCATAATCGCTACTGGCGTTGCATTACCATCGGGTGAAAATGCGATTGGGTAGTAGTGACAGATTTGCGGCAATTCGATCAGATTAACCGGCACTGCGTTAATGCCCTTGGTGAAGCTGAAACCGAAATTCTTTTTAAGACCCAGATCTAAATGCGCCTTTGCATCAAGTGGCTGGGGTTTGGAATAGAACAAAGGCATATTGGCAGGTGTCTGCCCTGCTTGTCCGTTTGCTTTATCTTGTGCTTTAGCCATAATTTTTTTCCTACTGTTACAATTCTATCGCTTTTCGTAAAAACTGTACCAAGTGAAGCAAATTTTAAGGCTCAAGGCAAATGCTTTTCGGTATTTAATCCCGCTTTATGCCTTATAAAGCGCAGTTTGGGGTTTTCGGAACGGTACAAATCCATTACTCTAGCTAAATATTTTATTACCACGGAAATGGAGTTTTCATGCGTATCGGAGTTGTTGGGACTGGCTATGTAGGCCTCGTATCTGGAACATGTTTTGCCGAATTCGGTATAGAGGTTGTTTGCATTGATAAAGATCATGGCAAAATCGAGCGTTTGAAAAATGGCGAAATTCCCATTTACGAGCCCGGCTTAGAAGACCTTGTTGCCAAACAGGTTAAATCCGGGCGGCTTTCATTTTCGACAGAGTTAAAAGATGCTGTGCCTAAGGCGGACGCCGTATTTATTGCCGTCGGAACGCCCGCCCGTGCCGATGATGGCCAAGCTGATATGGCCTATGTCTATGCCGCCGCCAAAGAAATTGCCGCCCATCTGGATGGATATACTGTAATTGTGACCAAATCGACAGTGCCGGTTGGTACAGCGCGCGAGATTGAAAAAATTGTGCGCGAAGCAAACCCTAAAGCGGATTTTGATATCTGCTCCAACCCTGAATTCTTGCGCGAAGGCGCGGCGATCAGCGATTTCATGCGCCCTGATCGCGTTGTTATTGGTACGGATAGCGCAAAAGCTGTTGAGGTTATGCGCCAGCTTTACCGTCCGCTTTACATCAATGAGACGCCGATGGTCGTCACTACGCCCGAAACCTCCGAAATTATAAAATATGCTGGCAATGCGTTTCTGGCGATGAAAATTACCTTCATTAACGAGATAGCCAATCTTTGTGAAAAAGCTGGCGCCAATGTTCAAGAAGTAGCGCGGGGCATTGGCCTTGATGGCCGGATCGGTTCTAAATTTTTGCACGCTGGACCGGGCTATGGCGGTTCATGCTTCCCCAAAGATACGCTGGCGCTAACGCAAATCGGTCAAAAATACCAAGCACCGCAAAATTTAGTTGAAACAGTGGTATGGGTAAATGCCGAGAGGCAAAAATCTATGGCGGAGCGCGTAGTCGAAGCTTGCGGCGGTTCTGTCGAAGGCAAGAAAATCGCTGTTTTGGGTCTATCGTTCAAACCCAATACGGATGATGTACGCGAATCCCCTAGCCTCGTTATCATTCCATTATTACAAGAGTATGGCGCTCAAGTTTACGCACATGATCCCGTCGCGATGGAAGAGGCTAAAAAGGAACTTGAGGACGTACATTGGTGCGAAGATTCATATGAAGCCGCTACAGATGCCGACGCTCTTGTGATTGTCACGGAATGGAACGAGTTTCGCGGACTAAATATCGCGCGCCTTGGAAAAATCATGAAAACCAAATGTTTGATCGACCTTAGAAACATCTATAAGCCCGATCAAATGAAAGACGCTGGCTTCCATTACATTTCAATTGGTCGCCCGGAAATTAAGCCCGAGAACAATACTGCGCTTAAAGAAGTTTCGAGCGCCTAAGGCTCTGGCGTTTGCGCTTGGCTTTGCGGTTGCGGCTCAAGCTTTGGCTCGAAAGCGATCAATTTTTCATCAAGCGTGATATATTCTTCAAGGCCAAAGCCTTTTCGGCATTCCGTATGGATAAAGTTAGCCATTTGCTCCGGATGAAAATCGCGATCATCATCAAGAATGAGATATTTCTGCCTCTCATCACAGTAAAGTGCGAGATAATCGCGAATACCGTCCCCGCGCGGGTGATCGGCCTCCCAGCTCGGTTCTGTGCGCCAACTTTCCGGCGCGCCCTCAATATCGTGAAAGCGGATGGCATATGGAAGATCGGAAATTTCTGTTGCTTTACACAAGCGCTCATGCGCGAGTTTAAGGGAGTTTTCGACAACGGCGCGGCCTTTTTTACGCCAGACGGACGAGCAGACCATATATAGATTTTCATGTTCATGGAATATGCGGTTCAAAAGGCCAAATCCCTCTACGCTCACGGAATCATGTCCCGCTTTTTCATTCCGAAGCGCCATGCGATATTCTTGCGGCACAGCGTTATCAAAAAAACTATTGACCAAAACGCCGTCCCAATCGGTAAATAGCAATATTTTATCTGGATCTCGTGTCATTTAATTCCTTGCAGGGCGCGCCCAAAACAATAACAATGTGGATCAAGTAACATTTATTCATTCCAATTGTCAAAGATGCCATGTCCAAATTACTGACCAACCGCAAAGCCCTTCGTAACATGGTCCGCCGTATTGCGGTTGAGGCTGGCAACATTACGCTTCAGTATTTTGATGAGGCCGGATATTCCGGGGCAGATGCCAAAGCCGATGGTTCTCCTGTGACGCTTGCCGATCAAAAGGCCGAGATTTATATCGAGCAAGAGCTTAAAGCTATACTGCCTGACATTTTAATGGTCGGCGAAGAATCTGCCAATGAGCGCGCGCGCCCTGATCTTTCCAAGCACGAGTATTTCTGGCTCGTGGATCCGCTGGACGGCACAAAGGAATTCATATCGGGCAGCGGCGAATATACGGTTAATATTGCGCTCATTCATAACCGTCAACCTGTGCTAGGCGTGGTTTATGCCCCAGTGCCCGGCGATCTTTACGCAGGATATATCGATCCCGATGGCAGCATGGAAGCCATTATCTGGAATGATGATACAAAACATGAAAAATCCATCCGTTCCCGCACGCCCCCCGATAGGGGTTTGATTGTTGTCGCCAGCAAAAACCACGGCAGCGGTGAAAAGCTCGACCAGTTTCTAGAAGGCTTCAAGATTGAAAAACTGCTCAAACGCGGTAGCTCATTAAAAATATGTGTCATAGCTGCAGGCAAAGCCGACCTCTATCCGCGCTTTGGCCCAACCTGCGAGTGGGATACAGCCGCAGGGCACGCCGTTCTCAAAGCCGCAGGCGGCAACATTACGAAGACTGACGGAAGCGAGTTTCTTTATGGCGGTGATGATCCGAAGTTTCTTAATCCCGAATTTATAGCAGCCGGTTTCGATTGGGCAGCGGAATTTGAAGATTAACTTAGGTGCGCGGGCTTAAATCCACTGCATCTTTGCAATAACTCGGCCCATAATTTCAATCTCATCATGCTCAAGCGTTTGCGGTTCGAAATCTTTTTGGATGGCCGATATTTTTATCTTTGCCGGAGAAGACCCCGGCACGAAAGCGCAGTGACGTGCCAAGAACCCAAAACCATCCGATATAACAAAGACGCCGGGAGGGCTCGGCTTTTTATCAGAGAGGTCGACAATGACATGCTCGCCCTTTTTGAAATTCGGCTCCATAATGTTTTCCTGTATTTGGAAGATCTTGATTTGGGCTGGTGCGGCTTTTGTTTTTTGACTAAGCACAGAAGCAGGTATAGTCCATTCCTCTTCATAGCTCTGCTGATCGGAAAGATCATGCCCCAGCGTTTCGATCACATAACTTTTGCTTGCTTGGCGGGCATCGATCGCCATATTGCCCATGCCAAAAAATTCACGCATTTTTATATATTCATGGGCTTTAATCTGCCGCGTCCCCGCCAGCACTTTGCTGATAGCCGGAGGCTCTAGACCAAGCATGCGCGCAAGATCCGCTTTTGTCATGCGCGGATAAATCTTGAATTGTGCTTTTAACCATTGGGAGTCCATAAAAACACTATACATGAGTACGTTTCCTGACAAATTACTTTTACAGAAAGAATAAAGCCTTGATTGTTTCCATTTTGGAAAGTATATACATCCATAGGTTGACCCAAGGGAGCAGGACTATGATTAGAGATAAGACTTTAATTTTAGAAATTATTGGAAAAAATTTACGCATACTGCGCAGAAAACATAACCTTTCACAGACGGAGCTCGGTAAGCATCTCGGCATAACCTTTCAACAAATACAAAAATACGAGAAAGGAAAAAACCGCCTTCCCGTAGATTACATTCACACATTAAAAATGCTTTTTGACGTGCCCTACGAGACTTTCTTTCAGCCACCACCAACAAGCAAAGCTCTTCAATCCCGGAGCGTGGCAGAAAGTCAAAATAATGCGTTTTACAACCCTAGCGAACACATAAATAAGACCCTCGACAAGCTAAACCATTCCGGTATGACGGATAAGGCAATGCGTATACTCGACATTCTGGCGGAATAAAGACGCCTCGCCTAAATGCCCCCTCCTACTCCGCAGACGGCTCTTCATTTTGTGGGCTGCGAATTTGGTAAATAAGTAGCAAATCTTCCTCTTTCAAATCGCGAAGGCTCTTGGGTTTGGAAAGATGGAGTTTGCGCTTCAAGGTGTTGGATGAACGGACATAACCCATAACCTTCATCTGCTCATTTTTAATGCCTGATTCAATGCTATCAAGATTTTCTGCGTTTCCTACGCGGGTGATTTTGAAACGCCAGCCCTTGTTGTATAGATTGGAAATAATCCAATAATCCAGCTCATGCGAGCCAAACGCTTCACCGCGAATTGTCTCCGTAATCTGACGGCGCTCATGCTCGTCCTCTTCATGCGGCATGAACTGATATGTGCTTTCGCGGCTAAAATCATGGGCATAGGCATTACACACCAAGGAGTTATAGGCCGGATTATTGGTTACCGATAAAAGTACATTGAACTTGGTGAGCTCCATATTGTATTCCGTCTCCTCCGAGAGAATTTCTCCGTAGTAAATTGGAATATTATTGAGCCGTGCTGATTTTAGGGCGTACCAGTTTTTATCTGCCACCAGCACATCCATATCGCGGGATTTGAGGCATTCCGCCAGCTGAATAGCCCAAGACGACGCCCCCACAATGAGCAAAGCATCGCGCTCTGGATGCGATAGACCGAGAAATTTGGCAATTGGTTTGGCGGAGAGGCCGTGCAAAAATACCGTGACCAGCACGATTGCAAAAGCCAGTGGAAGAATTTGCTCCCCATCCTCAAAGCCTGCTGTAAGCAAAAGCGGTCCCATCACACCTGCGATAGCGGCGCAAACAATACCACGCGGCGCAATCCATCCGGTGAGAATAACCTCTTTCCACGTCATTTCCGTGCCGATACTAGAAAGAAGCACAGTAACTGGGCGAATGACAAAAAGCAGCGCCGCAATGAATAAGACCCCTCTTATATCAATATTGAGCAAAATAGCGGGATCAATTTGCGCCGTTAGAAGGATAAAGATACCCGAAACCAGCATTAGGCTTACGGTTTCTTTGAATTTTTTGATCTCGTCCAAGGATGTAATGCTCATATTAGCAAGCGTAATGCCGAGAACCGTGACACCAATCAGGCCGGATTCATGCAAAATTTCATCACAAATGACATAAAATACTACGACCATAGAAAGCAGCGCTGCGGATTTCATATATTCGGGGATTAGGCCGCGGTTGAATATCGTTCCTATAGCACGGCCGGTGACAAAGCTTAGAAAGCTGATGAGAACGACCTTTATAATAATCGCAAAGAAAAACCCTGTCGCGCCAAAGTCAACGCTGTCATGGAGCATAAAATACTCATAGCACAACACCGCCAAAACGGCGCCAATAGGGTCATTAATAAGCCCTTCCCATTTCAGTATAGAGGCAGGGCGGTCAACAAGTCGGGCATTTTTCAATAGCGGCATAATCACGGTCGGGCCGGTAACAATCAGCAGAGCGCCAAAAATTACTGAGACTTCCAGACTGAGCCCTGCCACATAATAAGCGCATAGGGCTGTTAAAACCCACGCGACAGGCGCGCCCACCAGAACAAAATGCCGGATAGCGGCTCGGGATTTGATAATTTCCCGAAAATTCAAATTCAAACTACCTTCAAACAGAATAATACCAACCGCGATGGCCGTCAGAGGTTGCAAAAGCTCGCCCATTAACTCATCAGGGCGCACGAGACCAAGGATCGGGCCGGATAAAAAACCGAACAACAGGAAGAAAACAATGGCCGGTGTTTTTATGCGCCACCCCAGCCACTGGGCAAGAAGGGCAAAAAAGGCAACCCAGGCTATCTGGACAATATGGTCATGCATAAAATTTCTGCTCTCTTAATGTAGTGATTTCAAGGTCTCTGAATATACGATTCCCCACCTTTAAGAACAAGCTTTTCTCTGTAACGAATATTTTTACACAAAAATTATGGGAATAATCGAAACAAAAACTTGATCGTTTTTCGTAACCGTGCTAGCAATCTGTCTATCCAAAAAAATACAGATGAGGTAGATGCAAATGGCAAAAGTAGGTGCTCAAAGAGCTTCCGAGCTAACTGGACGGTCAAAATCAACAATTCAGCGTGCGATGAACAATGGCAAGCTATCTTTTGAAGTCGATAGCGCTGGACGCCGCGTCGTTGATGTCTCTGAATTAGAGCGCGCTTTTGGCCTTGAAAAATCAGGCTCTCCTGTCGCTTCTGGCATTGAGCAGGAACTTGAAAAAGCCAAGCAAATGCTTGATGTCGAGCGCATGAAAATGCAGCTAAAAGCATTACAAGATCAACTTGATAGCGCGCAAGATCAAATCTCAGATCTCAAAGAGCAACGCGATAAATGGCAAAAACAAGCCGATCAGGTGCTTATCACGAGCCAGTATAGCCAAAAGCAGGCCGAAGAGCTGCGCAATGAAATGAAAGAGCGCGAGCGCAAGGCCGTTGAACGCCGCCAGCAACGCCTCGATGAAAAGGTAAAATTGCTTAATCCCAATAACGAAAACTCACAAGAAGAGGCTGTTGCCGACAATACGGTTTTCCAAGGGCTTTGGAAAAAAGTTAAAGGCGAGAAATAGTCTTTCTCCCGATGCATTATTAGAGATTTAAACAGGGGCGAACATCATTTCGTCCCTGTTTTGGTTTAGCATTTAATGTTTTCTTACACGGCAAATATGTTATAATTTTCAAATGAGATTACTTTCGATAATATTCTCCTGCCTGTTGTTGGTGTTCGCCTTGAACACTCTCTTTACAGCTGCCGCCTATGCGCAAGCACCGGCGCCCAAAGAATTGCTTGAAGAAAAAATGCCCGAAGCTGAAATTCTTAAGCCCGAGACATCGCTTATTCCCGAACCGATAGATCCGAACAATAAGCCGCTGCCCTTCGATGATTACTCCGACATTCCTGAAGAAGCATTGCAAGAAATGCAAAAATTCAATCAAAGCTGCGGCGAAGACCTTATATTGTCCCGCCATTATAACTGCGATTGTTGGAGTGCTCGTTTCTTAGAAGAGCGCATCCGTCGCGGGCCAGCAGTCTCGGAAGTGCAAGTTATGCTCGACATCAGCGGCGAGTGCTTCAACATTCCGGGCGCTGCCGGATATGCTCACGCAAAATGTGAAAAATCAGGCTCCGCCACATATGATGGCGGCATGAGCCCCGATGAATATTGCCAATGCATCGCCAATAATTATGCGTTGCAAGTTAAGGCAATGGCAGGACAGTCCTTGACACGCCAAAGGGTCGGCAACATGTATACATCCTCAATTTTGCGCTGCAATACGCCAAAACCGGGGCAAAGAAACGTGTTCAGGCGCCTTGATAAACCTATCGGCACACAAACGCCAATAGCGCCGCCGCCATTGGACATTTCCAAAGAATAACCTAGATTTCACCCGAGCCATTTTGCGCAATCTCGATATAAGCTTTCGCGAGTGGCATGACATTACCCAAATAAAATCCGCATGTCTTTACTTTGGCTACGCTGAAGTCATCGCTGCGATCCGCGCAAAGAGCGCCCGCTTGCGCCATAAGCACGCCGCCGCTGATAATGCCAAATGCTTTTAGGAACGGCGTCGACATACCGGCAACCAAATCCATTTTACCCGCAGCGCCCGCTTCGACCAGCGCCTTCATCGCGCCGCGAAGCGCTTCAAGGTATCCGGTCAAAAGATGCGCCGACGCGCTCGGCAGCTTTTGCTCAAGATAATCAATATAAAGATTAGCGGCTTCCCCGCCGTCGCGCAAAATCTTGCGGAAGGCCAGATCTGCCGCCTGAATGCCGTTTGTTCCCTCATAAATAGGCAAAATACGGGCATCCCTGTAATGCTGTGCGACCTTGGTTTCCTCGATGAAGCCCATCCCGCCATGCACCTGAATAGCGGTGTATGTTACTTCTTGTGCGATATCGGTGCACCAACTCTTGACGATAGGCGTAAGCAATTCGACCTTGGCGCGCGCGCCTGTATCCCCTTTGATATCGGCATCAATTGCCAGCGCCGCTTCATAGGTCAGCGCCCGCGATGCCTCGGTTAATGAGCGCATTGTCAAAAGCATCCTTTGCACATCGGCGTGTTTATCAATTGTCACGCGCTCACCGCTTTGGAAAGATTTGCCCTGCACACGCTCAGCGGCGTAATCAGCGGCAGCTTGATAAGCGCGCTCGGCAATAGCCACACCCTGCAAACCCACAGAAAGGCGCGCAATATTCATCATGGTGAACATATATTTTAGCCCGTCATGCTCCTTGCCTACGAGATAACCCGTAGCGCCGCC
>JBBKXC010000007.1:0-4139 GCA_037969275.1 Bdellovibrionales bacterium
AATACTGATAACGAGCTTATCCCTTTAAGCGCCCTCATTACCGTGAAGGAACAAGGCGTAGCCGCCGAGCTTGACCGCACAGCCCAGCGCCGCGCCATTAATCTTGATATTGGTGTAGAGCCGGGAACAACGCTTGGCGACATCGTCAAAAAAGTTGAAACGCTGGCCAATGATACATTGCCAAGCGGCATTAATATTATCTTCCTTGGCGAGGCCGCCACCTTGCAAGAAACATCCTACGAAGTTGCGCTTACTTTTGTGATTGCGCTGCTCGTTGTCTTCCTCGTTCTCGCCGCTCAATTCGAAAGTATCGGCAGCGCGCTGATCGTTATCTTTACCGTGCCCTTTGGTTTGGCCGCTGCGATCTTTGCGCTGCTTCTGACTGGCCAGAGCCTTAATCTCTATAGCCAGATTGGCCTTGTGATGCTGATTGGCCTCATGACTAAAAACGCAATTCTCCTTGTCGAATTTATGGATCAAATGCGCGATGAAGGAAAATCTGTAACCGAAGCCATCCATGAAGGTGTACGCGTTCGTCTTCGTCCCGTTGTGATGACAGTGCTTTCTACGGTATTGGGCGCGCTTCCTTTGATCTTAAGCTCTGGCGCTGGCGCCGAAGCGCGCAATGCTATTGGCTGGGTTGTCTTTGGCGGACTTGGGCTATCTACCTTGTTTACACTCTACCTTGCCCCCTTGGCCTATTCCTTGATCGCGCCGCATATAAAGCCGCGCGCGCATTCAGGAATAGAATTGGAAAAGCAGCTCAGCAATTTAGCAACGAAGGATTTAACATGAAGAAAAGCCTTCGCCATACAGTCTCGATAGTTGCGCTACTTATCGTAAGCGCTTGTGCTGCCGGCCCTAATTACGAAACGCCGCAAATAAATTCACCGCCGCAATTCGTGTCGCAACAGGTCTTGGCCGCGCTGAATGAAGGCAAAACGCAAGATGCTCTGGCAAGCGCTTGGTGGGAAGGTTTTGAAGATAGCGGGCTGAACGCCCTGGTCGAAGATGGCCTCGCGCATAATTTTGAGATTGCCGCAGCTCTTGCCAATGTCAACGCCACTAGCGCCGGAATTAATCTGGCGGGCGCGGGCAATAATTTGCAAATTGATGCGGATATTAATGCGCAAGCACAAGAGCGCCGCGAACTTAATCAAGATCAAGAATCCACAACAAATACCAGCCTAGGCGGCGCGCTCGGTCTATTGCTCCCGCTTGATATATTTGGCCGCACGCAGCGCAATGTGGAATCAGCGCGCGCGCAATATGACGCGGCCAACGCCGCGCTTCAAGGCAAAGCATTAGAGGTGAGCTCCGATATATCGCGTGAATATTTGCTGTTGCGCGGCAATCAACGCCAGCTCGAATTGCTCCGCGAATCTGTAGCGCTGCAAGAAAAAACCCTCTCTATTGTTAAAAGCCGTTTCGATGCTGGGCTCGCGCCTGAGCTTGATATGCGCCGCGCCGAGACTTCCGTTGAGAATTTACGCGCTGATATTCCTCCGCTGGAAGAAGATCTTTTAAACTCACGCAACCGCCTCGCCACCCTAAGTGGCGCCTTTGCTGGCGCGTTAGAAGAGCAGTTAAAATCACATAAGGCCGTGCCAGTTTATAAAAATAAAATACCGGACGCCCTACCCCTTGATGTTCTCAAGAGCCGCCCTGATGTCAGCGAGGCCGAAGCCAATCTTAAGCGCGCCATAGCCAATATCGGCGTGGCAGAAGCCGAATATTACCCGTCCTTTTCACTGAGCAGCCAGATCAGTATAGGCCGCAGCGGTGTCAGCAGTCTCCCAACAGCCGAGACGCTCATCGCCTCAATCGCCGCGTTAATTCAGCAAGCCATTTTTGATGGCGGCACGCGCAATGCCAATCTTGATATTGCAAAAGCCAGAGCCGATGAGGCGCTCGCCAATTACGAGCAAGCGCTGCGCGTTGCCAGCGAAGATGTCGAAACAGTTCTTGCGGCAATTGATTCTTCGCGCAAAAGACAAATCTCATTGGGAAAATCCGTACAATCCAGCACACGCAGCTTCCAACAGGCCGAAACACTTTATCAGCAAGGCTTGATAAGCTTTCTTGATGTTGTGGATGCGCAGCAAAGCTTGGCCAGCGCAGAGCAACAACTCGCCCGTGAAAAGACAAACTATGCAACGCGGATTGCCACGCTTTTTCAGACGCTTGGCGTAAACGTTACGCTATAAAATAATTTTCCTCATCCCTTTTGGGAACCCCTTCCCAACACGTTCGTTTGTAAGATGAATATGATGAATTTATAGAGGTTAAAAAAATGAAAAAGTTATTTTACATTGGCGCGTTCGCCGTACTTTTAACACCAACATCCAGTTTTGCGCAGGATCTTGTTGTCCTTGAAAGCGGTGAAAACAGCATCGTGACAGGCACAGTTAAAGAAATTGATGGCCGCAGCATAATTTTGATCGTCGATGGTAAAGATATCCGCGTTGATACACGCGAGCTTAAAGACCTACAAGACAGTATGGAAGATTACATTCCGGTTGGCAGTTATGTCCGCGTTATTGGTAAATTTGATAACGGCGAGCTTGAAGCAGAAACAATTGTTAAAGAACAAGCACCGGCAATCACCACAAATGCCGTGGGCGCTGAATAATGGAGATAATCATGTATACCAGAGAAGATTCAAGTACTGAAATTATGCTCGCGCAAAGCGCTGAAGAAAAGAAAATCGCCACCGAGGCTATGCTCTATGGCGATCACTTTCAAAGATTTGGTTTCCGCATCTATTAAAGCGGAAACAATCCGGATTAGTGCTATCCAACGCTCTGCGCGGGGGAGCTCGTATCAAAGCCGATACGTCTGGCAGAAATATTACTATTTCTGCTATCACGCTCTTGCTTCAATAAGCGCACGAGTTCATCCGGCTCCATATTTTGAATGCCCAATTTTTGTGAAAAGTGACGGACATTGGCAAAATCACGGGCAACGAACCCCGATAATGCTTCAAAACTTTCCGGCACATCTTGTTCAAAAAACTTTTTGAACGCGCTGGCACTTTGATCTTTTTCCATGGAATTCAAAACGGCTACATGCGTAAACATATTCTCCAGGTTTTTAGGCATGATCAGATCCGGAATTGTCGTGGTTACGATGACTGGCAAACGTTGTTTGCGCATCAAACCAACAAAGAATTGTGTGAGACCTTCATCCCAAGATCCGGGAGCCTGTGGATCGGCGGCAAGATATTCAATATCATTCACACATAACACGCGGCGCATATCAGAAGAGCCATTAAAGACCTCGGCGATATTGGATGTGGGGTTAGACATCATAGTTTCAACATTCAAACTCGCCATAGAAGTCTCTAAAGTGTTCACGGTCATTTTCTCTGCAATATGACGCGATAGTGAACGCACGCCAGAGCCAACAGGACCTTTAGTCAATAATGTAAATGGCACCTTCTCCAAACCCTTTTTGATCAGTGATGGCAGCGGAAAACGCACTTCAGCTAATGTTTTGGCATTACTGAATTCAGGGTCATAATTTTTACTGACGGTTGAGTTATCATATATTGCATTACTTCCGCCGCTTGTTATACGTGCAGAGGCTGGCAGAGCGATCTCTATCGCCTTCATGCCCATGCCAGAAATTTTTGCATTCTTAATCGCAAAGGCAATCTGGCGCGGCGATGCGTCATATTCACGGCTCAAATTATCCAGTTCTTTTTCACTCAAATCATAAGATTGCAACTCGCCTTGACGCTCCCATATTTTGCGGCGCACCTGCACAGGCGGATGGTCAATAAACATAGAGAACAAAAATCTATTACGAAGAGATTCGTGAAAGTTTTTAATGTCATTTCCGTTCCAGATTACCGGCACGGGATTATTAAGCAGCATTGAATTGATCACAATTTTACTGTCGGTGGCGGCTTCTTTTTCCGGGTCTCCTCCGGCAGTTTTCAGGTCTTCAATTTCGTCAAAATGAAGTACGCAGGATTTTCCTTCGGCGAGCAAAGTTTGCGCGCGCATCATATCGCCCAAACGGCGCTGACTTGTTGTTTTGGTTTCCGTTTCATAATGGAAACCCATTGGATCGCCATCTTCATCGTAATCATTGATCTTGTGTTCACCGCCAAGATTTTCATCTTCGCCGATAGA
>JBBKXC010000008.1:0-10122 GCA_037969275.1 Bdellovibrionales bacterium
TTGCTTTTTGTTGACGCCAATATGTTCCAAGACGCCAGCCATGCAAGCATGGTTGGTTACGGCGTTTCGCGCGCGGCTAAATACGGGCTTGGCGCTTTTGATCAGATGGGCGGGCTTTCTGCCGAATTTCTTAACCCGCTGCGCCGCTTTGTTGTACCGCTTACAGATGTGGGCGTGAAGCTTACCGCGCCGACATTGAGCTATGCTTTTGAGAAGGTCTCTCTTTCTGGCGCCGCTGGTTGGGCAAGCCGCAGGGCGGACAACGCGCAAAGACGCGCGGGCTTAAAGACAAAAGCAATCACGGCCGCAATGACGAGCGTGGGCGGGATGAGCGGGGCGATATTCTTAGAGCCTGAGCATGTTCAAAGCCAGAGCGACATTGATATGGACGCAGCCGCGATTAAACTTAATATCGGTTGGTATGGTTTAGGGCATAAGGGCGTAGAAATAAATGCGGAAAATATAAAGACGCTCGAGAATGTGATTAATGAATTTGCACTGACGCTCGAATACTCTTCCGATAATATTGGCATTGAAAGCCCGAGTTATGTCGAGTTTTTAAAGACGCGAATTGAAAATGTTGAAAACGCATTGAGAGCCTATAGAGAAAATAAAGGCGCTGAGCACGGTGCATTTGATAATCTTCAGCAGGCGCTGAACGGTGATTTGCAACATGTTCTTGGCGCTGAGATTAAATTCAACGGGCAGTCAAAAATTTATGAAACCCTATTTCCTGATGCGGATCAGCAAGTGGAAGAATTACGTGCCAAACCGTTTTATAAACGCTTTTTGCGCAAGGCATTTGGTGAGTCTCCGCTTGTTCTTGATGACCGCCGCCGCCATGTTCTGGCGCGTCACGCCTCTAAGAAAGAGGGGCGTCTCATGCGTAGTGAGTTCCGCGCCAAGGCGATAGAAAACATAAAAGCCGTACATAATCCTTACGCAAATGTTCCAGAAAAAGGCGCGGTCCCATCACTTAAGAAAATATTTGGCGCCGTCTCGCAAGGGTATAACAAAACCAAATATGCGCTGGCATGGGGCGCAAGCTTTGCTTGGGGCGGCATTGTTTTTGCCGCGCGCGAGGGTATACAAGAGCCCTTTAACCAGCTCCCCGCTAAAAAGCGTTTGGCGGCGGGCGCAGCAATGCTTGCAACGGGCGCGTTATCTGCGGAGATGGCCGGATCGGAATTAGGGCTGGTCAAGACTTTTTCCGCGGCGGGCGCGGCGACATTGGGCAGTATTTCAACGCTTCTGATTGGCGGCGGCATGAATATCCCTCAAGATCTTGCTCTTCATACTTTGGCGGTTGGTGTCTCGGCTGCGGCAGTGGGGATTCCTTATTATTTGGCCGTTCAGCGCGGCGCTAAGCCTATGGCGGCTGCCTTGCGTGAAACGCTGCGGCGCGACCTTTGAATTTTAATATGACAGATAAAAAAACAGGAAAGGGATTATCTCCCTTTCCTGCCGTATTCAAGAATACTTATTTATATTTAGATTAGCGCTTGAACATAATTTCAACGCGGCGATTTTCATGCAGTGCTACGCCATCACCGGTTTTAACGGCAAGGTTTGTTTCACCGCGCGCTGATTCACGGATCACTTGGTTTTTAACGCCAAGATCTGTCAGAGCACTGGAAACAGCAACTGCGCGGCGCTTCGAGAGCGCTTTGTTGTAAGCTGCGTTGCCTGAAGTATCGGTGTAACCGGCAACAGTAACTTCATTGGAGTGGAAGTCCTTAATTTCGCGCGCCATTTTCTTCAAGGCTTTGTGAGCTTCTGGTACGATTACGTCGCTGTTGTAATCAAAGAAAATGTCATAGATGCGTGTCATCGGCGCGTTAATTGGCGTGATGTTACAGCCGTCACGAACGAAACCGACCGGAACTTCTTGATAAGTCTGGCAAGGCTCGCGCTCTTCATATGTGATGTATTCGCGAAGCTCAAGCTTTTCTTCCATTGGAAGAGTCTCTGCTTCATGCGTGTATTTTTCTTTATCAACCAAGTGGTGCGAAGTGAATTGGTCAAGATGTGAGAAAATGTGACCGTGATTATTGTCAGCAAAAGCCATAGTGCTTCCGGCTCCAAGTAGAGCAACGGCGCCAAGTGTAAGTACATAATAAGATTTCATAGATATAGTCCCTTTTATTAATAAAATAATGGTTGTTGTTTCCCAACCTGAAGGAGTATGCCTTTTTTTTCTTAATAATGATTTAAAAAAATACATTTTTTGGATTATGTATTTAAGCGTTACTTGCGATTATTATTGATAATACATGTTTTAGTGGAAAAGTTTGTTGTTGGCCCATTTGAGCAGAAGTGTTTTTTGCTCTTTTAGCTCTGTGTAGCGTTTTAAGGCGGTGGGATTGGAATTTATAAAGCTGCGAATGCGCTTTTCTTCTTCCCATTTCAGCTCGTTATCGATCAAGGCTTGAATGTCGTAGTCTGTAATTGGAAGATATTGTCCCATAATGACTTTGCCTCCTTTGGGGCATGGGCGAAAGTAACGGAAAAGGGGTATTACACCCTTTTCCGTAGTGTAGGTATATTACTTTCTAAACTCAACCACAACGCGGCGGTTTTCGCGCAATGGCTGACCGTCCGGTGTTTGTACTGCAGGCTGAGATTCCCCAACTGCATTTTGATCAAGAATACGGTTCGTAATGCCGCGCTCTGTCAAAGCGTTAGATACGGCGTTTGCACGGCGCTCTGAAAGCTTTTGATTGTAGTCGTTAGGACCGGCTTTATCTGTATGGCCAACAACGGTTACTTCACGAGGCTGATAAGTTTTGATCTCGTTAGCGATGGTGTCCAATGTATTACCAGCGGCTGGTTCAATTTTTGAGCTATCGAAAGCGAAGTTTATTTCGTAATCGCTCAAAACATTGCTCACTTTTACAGGCTGTGGCGCTGGGGCTTGTTTTTGCACCTGAACAACCTTTTTGGCTTCGATCGGTACTACGTGACAACCGTCTTTCATAAAGCCCTGTGGGATAGGCTGGTAGAACTGACATGGTTCGCGCTGTTCATAGTCAAGGAATTCGCGTAGTTCGAGCTTTTCATCAGCAGGCAGATTTTCAGCTTGACGCTCATATGGCTCTGCATCAACAAGGTGATGAGAAGTAAAGCCTGCGCCGTTGTGCGAGTTATTATAAGTATCAGCAAACGCTGACGCTCCGTTTAAACCGATAAGAGCAACAGTGCTCAAGGCTAATAAATGTGAATATTTCATAGTATAGGTCCTTCCTTATTAAAATGTTATTCGACCTAGCTAACTGAAATGCGGACAAAGAGTTCCTTTAAAATATTTGGGGAACTTATTTAAGTGCTTTTAGTTGGTAGCTTTAGAAAATTATTATACGTAACTAACAAGGAGAATTATCATGTTACATTGGGCACTTTCATTCTTGGTATTGGCGTTGATCGCCGCAGTACTTGGATTTGGCGGCGTTGCTGCTGTTTCAATCGAAATCGCACAAATACTGTTTGTAGTATTTATTGTACTTTTCATAGTTGCCAGCTTGGTACATGTATTAAGAGGTCGCACGCCACCGCCTGCGCTATAATACTGTAAATTAATTTGTATTTTAAAAGCGCCTTTTATAACTTAAAAGGCGCTTTTTTGTGGCGCATCGGTGTTTTTTTGTCTATATCAGAAGCATCTAAAACAAGAGGTTCGTGGTGTTATGGATAAAATATTTATCCGGAATTTTTTAATTTTTATGGTGATATTGCTGACGGCAGTCAGCTTTCTTATCTTTGTATTCGTGTCCGGCGATAAAAAACTTGATGAGACAGCTGAGCTTGTCGAGCGCACATATGACGTTATTCTGGAGGCGGAAAAACTTACCTCTCTCATAGAATCCCTTCTTTCAGCGCAGCGCGGTTATCTTTTGACAGATGACAAAAGCTTTATGGAGCGCTATGAAAACAAGAAGATCGATATTTCAGATACAATTGCGCGCCTCAGTGAATTGACCAGCGATAATAAATCCCAGCAAAGCCGCCTTGATGAGATGCGAACCAATGTAAACAATTTCACAGCGCGTCTCGAAGAAAGAGCCCTAATCGAGTTTATTCCTAACCCCGTGCTGCTTAATGGAATTGATGCTGTTAATTCTATGAAAGAAAATCTAGTACGTATAAATGCCTCAATACTGGATGAAGAGTATGAACTTTTAAACCAACGTGTTCATGCGGTTGATAATAAGAAAAATTTTTATTTGACGTCTTTGATTATTGGTCTGGCTGTCGGCACGGTTTTGCTGCTTTTGTTCAATGCCTTTCTTTTAAATGCGCAGCGTGGCCGTACGCGGGTTGAAGCGTCGCTCAAACAAACAGAGGATCGTTTTGCCATCGCCATCGACGGGACGCAGGATGGAATTTTCGATTGGGACATAGCGAATGACAAAATATTCTACTCGCGCCGATTTTTTGAAATGCTGGGGTATGAGGGTAAAGCGTATACAGGCTCGATTGAAGATTCTACAGACTTAATCCATGAAGATGATAAAGAGCGCGTCATGGACACCATCGCGCAATATCTGGATGGCGGGCTTTCTGAATACTCGCAAGAATTCCGTATGCAACATAAATCCGGTCGCTGGGTCTGGGTGCAGTCACGGGCGAAGGCAATTTACGATAAAAGCGGCAAGGCCATTCGTATGGTCGGGGCGAATACAGACATTTCCTACCTGAAAATGGAACAGGAAAGATTGCTGGCAGAAAAGAAGCTCGCGGAGGAAGCCAACCGCGCCAAAAGCGATTTCCTCGCGCATATGAGCCATGAGATACGCACACCGCTCACCGCCATTAGCGGTATTGGCGAGATATTGCAAAAGCGCAATGAAAACCTTGATGACAAACAAAAACAGTTGGTAACGACGCTGAACAACAGCACATCTTCCCTGAAAGATCTGGTAAATGATGTTCTGGATTTCTCCAAAATAGAAAACCAGGATATGGAGCTTCTAAGCGAGAACTTTAATCTGGGCGAGTTATTCGAGAGTATCATCAGCATGATGTCTCTTCGCGCCTCAGAAAAAGGCGTGAGCTTTGTTTTTGATTACGCTCAAGTAAAAGATGTTGATATTTGCGGCGATCAGGTGAGGCTCCGTCAGGTCATCGTTAATCTCATTGGTAACGCAGTTAAATTTACCGATCAGGGCGGCGTAACCATCAAGGCTGACTTCGAGGAACGTGAAGGCGAGAACTTCTTGCGCATTGAGGTCACCGATAGCGGCATTGGTATTGCTCCGGAAAACTTCGATCTTGTATTCGAGCGCTTTAAACAGGCCGATTCTTCCGTATCACGTAAATATGGCGGTACGGGGCTGGGCTTGTCCATATCACGCAGTTTAGCGCGCCTCATGGGCGGTGATATTTATTTGAGCAGCGAGACAGGTAAGGGCTCTACATTTACTTTACTTATCAACGCTGTGAAGTCCGGCGATGAAATAACTAATGGTGGTGATACAGGGCATTTAAGCAAAAAAATCAGCGAAAAACTCCGCGCCGCCGTAACTGGCGAAGAAAAAGCCCTGATTGTCGAAGATTACGAGGGCAATGTCGTTGTGATTTCTTATATTCTGGAGGAAATCGGCATGACATATGATGTGGCCGTTACTGGAGTTGAAGCGATTAAGCTGTGGAGTAGTGGCCATTATGACTTAATTCTTATGGATGTGCAGATGCCTGAAATGGACGGCTTTACGGCGACCAAAGAAATCAGATCCATCGAGGGACGCGATCAATTAACGCGCACACCTATTATTGGAATGACAGCGCATGCGCTGCTCGGCGATAAGGACAAATGTATTGAAGCGGGGATGGATGCTTATCTTCCTAAGCCAATCGTCGAAGCCGATCTTCAAAAAGAAATCCTCAAATTCTTGCATAAATATAAAAAAGCCGCGTAAAAAAACCGGCTCTGGAGCAATCCAGAACCGGCTTTAATAAGAGCTTCTTTGTTTTATTATGCGGCCAGATTAACCTGTTCAGCAGTGATCATTGATGGCGGCATTGTGAAATCGCTACGTTTTTGTACGTTTTGCATTTCAACGGTAAGGGCTTCACGAGCACGTGAGAGACGTGAGCGCACTGTGCCAACCGGAATTTGTAGGACTTCGGAAACTTCTGAATACTGCATCCCTTTAACACAGACCATTACAAGAATTTCTTTGTGGTCGGCGGATATTTTCTGCATGGCAGCATTAACTTCGTTCAGTTCCATTTTCACCTCTTGTGATGCTTCAACGCATTCACGTTCAATGTAGTTTTCAGGGTCATATTGTGTCTCAAATTTTGTTCTGCGGCGATATGCGGATACAAACAGATTGTACATAATCTTGGATGTCCAGCTAAACAGGTTTGTGCCTTCTTCAAAAAGGTGACCTTTTTCCATAGCGCGCAGTAGTGTTGATTGTAAAAGATCGTCCGCATCACTTTGGTTGCGTGTCAGTTTACAGGCGAATTTGAATAGCTTTTCATTTTCATTCAAGAGATCAGTATTATTAAACATTTTTAAGCTCCTAGTTTTTGTGTCTTACAGTTTCTAATCTACGGGAGCTTCGTAACACTGTTTTGTCGGCTTCGTTTCAGTTTTGAAATAGTTTGTATCTGTTTTGTAACAAATATAGATTGCGCGTTTTAAACTATAGACGTATATATAAGTCTCAATTTTAAATAGGTAATCTATGAATAAAGGTACAATCCTGAGTATTGATGATGACGAGAACTTGCAAATCGTTATCGGGCAGTATTTAGAGGGTGATGGATATAAGGTCATCAAGGCGACTGATTCCCGCTCGGCTATAGAAAAGGTCGAGGATGGCGTGCCATTGGACGTTATATTGCTGGATCTCGTGCTGCCGGATGGAGAAGGCGTTACCCTTATTCCCCAGCTTCGCAGCAAAAGCAGCGCCGGAATTATAGTTGTTTCGGGCAAAAGCGATACGACGGAAAAAATTGTGTGTTTAGAGATGGGCGCAGATGATTACATAACCAAGCCTTTTGAGATGCGAGAGCTTTCCGCACGTATCAAGGCGGTTCTACGCCGCCGCGAGCCATCAAACGACCAAAGCGCCAAAGATAAGAAGGCCGAAAACGAATCGGCCAAGGAAAAGATCAATTTTGAAGGTGGTTGGTGCCTCGACCGTTCGCAATACCAGGTTTTCACTGATAAGAGCGAATCTGCCGAGCTTACGACTGGTGAGTTCAAATTGCTGGAAGCACTTATATTATCGGCCAATAGAGCATTGAGCCGCGAGCATTTATTCGATCTTACCCGTCAGGGCGAATTCGATGCTTATGATCGTGCGATAGACATCCAGATCGCGCGCCTGCGTAAAAAAATCCAAGACGACAGCAAGTCGCCTAGAATCATTAAGACAGTGCGAGGCATTGGCTATATGTTCTGCGGCGTTTTGGATCAGGCTGCTTAACAGCGCAACCCTCTATACCTCCAAATATTTTTTACACCTTTTTAAATGCAGGGAACTTTTGCGCGTCTGCCTTGTTGGATACGCAGATAACAAACAACCAAGGAGTATTTAAAATGGCTGATTCAAAAAAAGTGCCTGAAACTAAAAAATCATATACCGAGATTGACCACATCCGTGAAGATCTTGATTCCCTTAAAAACAATGTATTCGAACTTACACGTCACATGAAAAAAGACGGTAGCGCTCAGGTTATGCATGTACGTGATGCCCTTAAAGGCAAAATGGATGATTTGCAGTCTACTGGCCGCGAACAGTTCAAAAATCTTGAACGTCAAGTTAAAGCAAAGCCTGGTCAAACATTAGCTATGGCTTTCGCAGCAGGTCTGGTTGCCAGCATGTTTCTCGGTAGACGGAGATAGATGATGTTTAATGCTGTTCTACTTCTCGCAGAGCAATTCATAATCGAGCGAGCCTTGAGCAGCGCATCGCCTGTGACAAATAAAAGCAAGGCCAGTCTAGGGTTGTATATCCTAGCTGGCTTCCTGCTTTGTCTTGGTGTGGGCTTTATGATGTTTGGTCTTTATGCTTTGCTTGCTCAAAGTTTTACAATAGAAGTTGCTGCGGTTCTAACCGGCGGCATTTGTATTACACTGGCTTTGTTAATGGTGCTTGGCGCTTTGCTGGTCTTCCAGTTTAAGAGAAAAAAAGCAGCACATCTTCAGCAAGATGCCATTGAGATGTTTCATCAATTTTTCGAAAATGTCGATGAAGAGCTTAAAGAGGTCGTAGCGGAGCATCCTAAACTGGCTCTTGCTCTGGCCTCTGTGGCGGGCATCTTTACAGCTAAAAGATTTTTTTAGGGAACTTAACTGCCTCTAAAGCATTATACCTACAACACTAATATTTAATTTAAGGAAAAAACCATGTTTAACAATAAAATAGTAATGATTATGTCTTTCATCGTCCTAGGACTGGGCCTATCGGCTTGTAATACTGTCGGCGGTGCTGGGCAGGATATCGAGAATGCTGGTGAAGCCGTACAGGACGCCGCTTACTAAATTTTTTAGGAGGCCGTTATGGAGACGAAAAATTTATTAGCCATCGTTATAGTATTATTACTCGGAATATTTATAGTGATGGTCATTCAGGTCTCCGAGGAAACACCTGAAGAAAAAATAGCCAATAGCGTAAGCAATGTCATAGATAATGCTTCAGAACGTTTAGGCAATTAAGGATAAGTTGAAAAACCCTGCTGAGAAGCGGGGTTTTTTCTGGAACTTTTAAATCATTTAAGTGTTTGTAATATATAATACATTCTAAGGGGGCAAACTAAAATGAAAACTGATGATGTTCAATGGACTGTTCAAAAAATGTGTACGGATATTGATGCGTATGAATTAATAATCGAGCATGAAAAAAACAATTGGAACTGTGAGCAAAAACGCGAAAGCTGGAAATGGATTGTATCCTATCATGGGTCTATCGTCGCGCGGGGTTCGGTGAATTCTCTGGAAGATGCAAAAGTATTTGCGATTAATAATGTGCCCAGTAATAACGTTGCCGTTTAAAGGGCGCGTAAAAATGTGAAGATGCCAATATGCCTATGTTGTCTTCCGGCTTTATATAAGCCCCCTCATTTTTTGAGGGGGTAAATTTTTGTCAAACTGATACCCTAAATTATTCTACTCAATATGTTTTTTGTGCATGGATAGCGCGGTCTATAACCATATTTAGCATAGAAAATCCTTTTTTTTATACCATCTATTACAAACGCAATCAGGCTTACATTTTATGTTTAAATAAGTCGCGCCTGGCATTGTTTCCTTACTCATGCTGAAGACATGCTTCATAAGAAAAACCGCTTCCTTATCAAGATAGGGAAGCGGTTTCGTATTTAACAAGCTTTAGCTCTTGTTAAAATATCTCTTAGTTTTGGTATGTGTCTTGACGGTAATGCACTGGGCGTGAATCAAGGTATACGCGCTGCCATTCTTTCAAGGTAATCATTTTGTCTTCATCTGTATCAAGCTTCTCATAGCCTGTATCGATGAATTCAGCGGCTGAAAGGCCGTCATCATCTTTATCGAATTTAGCGAGGCCAGATGTTTTGTAAAATGTGTTGTAGTCATGTGTCGCAATGTCCGTGCGTCCATCATTGTTCAAATCAACAAATTTGAATGATTCTACTTCCATAGGTGTGATCGTATAGAAGTTCACATTGCTCCATTCGATGTTATCAATGACCTCGTTGCCATCAGTATCAAAGATGTAAAACAATTTCTCGCCAACTTCGGCCATGGAATAAGATCCATCATTGTTAATATCAAACGCTGTGAAATTAATTGTATTCACATCGGCATTTTCTTTTGTTTGGATATAAGTTTTTGTAACAACCGTTTCGGCCATTGCCGGGGTGCCAATAAATGCGCCCAAGGCTAATGCTGCTACGGATAACGTTAAAAGTTGAGTTTTCATAGGTAGTCTCCTTTAAAGGTAAAAATGTTAATCATTCAACCAACATACGGTAAGCAAGTATTGTTCCGTAGCAAGTAAAATAAAAAAGGCTGCCCCTGTTATAGGTACAGCCTTTTAAAAGAATTTAAAGCTATTAAGCCGCCATCAAAGCGTCTTTAAGCGCTTTCATATAGTCGTGGCATTTCTGCAGGGCAGAATATTCATTTCG
>JBBKXC010000009.1:0-6116 GCA_037969275.1 Bdellovibrionales bacterium
AAAGCCGACCCTTATTCACGCGTTGCCTGCGAAACGTTGGTTACAACGGATAAGATCATTATAGCCGGTGAAACACGCGGCCCCGATAGCGTCACAAAAGCCGATATCGAGCGCGTTGCCCGCGAAGCCATCAAGGACATTGGTTACGAGCAAGAAGGCTTCCACTGGAAAACATCTGATGTTCAGGTTCTATTGCACAAGCAATCCGTTGATATTGCTGCTGGCGTTGATGCCGGAACTGGAATTGACAAAGAAGAAGGCGCAGGCGATCAGGGCATTATGTTTGGTTATGCTACGCGCGAAACAGATGTTCTCATGCCAGCCGCTATTCACTATTCCCACGAAATTTTGCGCTTACTGGCTGATGCCCGTAAAAACGGTCCCTTAAAAGGCAAAGTAGAGCCGGATGCAAAATCCCAGGTTACGCTTGAATATAGAGATGATAAACCAGTTCGCGCTACGTCTGTTGTCGTCTCCACTCAACATGCCGAAGGCTTATCTCAAGAAGATATCAAAGAGCTTGTACGTCCATATATCGAGAAAGTTTTACCGGAAGGCTTCATGCCACCGGAAGAGGAAATCTACGTAAACCCGACTGGACGCTTTGTTATTGGCGGCCCCGTTGGCGATTGTGGTTTGACTGGCCGTAAAATTATTGTTGATACATACGGCGGCGCTGCGCCTCATGGCGGCGGTGCATTTTCCGGTAAAGACCCGACAAAAGTTGATCGCTCCGCCGCTTATGCAGCGCGCTACCTTGCTAAAAACGTTGTAGCTGCAGGCTATGCCGATGGCTGTACAATCCAACTCGCTTATGCGATTGGTGTTTCCAAGCCACTTGGCTTCTACGTGAACACCCATGGAACAGGAACCGTGCCGGAATCTGAAATAATCAAAGCCCTTAGCAAACTGATGAATCTTAGCCCGCGCGGTATTCGTGAGCATCTTAACCTGCACCGCCCGATCTACGAGCGCACAGCAGCTTATGGTCACTTTGGCCGTACGCCGGATGCAGATGGCGGCTTCTCATGGGAAAAAACTGACCTCGTTGATGATTTGCAAAAGATCCTTGGATAAGAGCAAACTAAAACGTGTTTACGGGCGCAGACAAAGCCGCCCGCTTAACAAATCAAGGGCAGATGCTATGGAGCTTCTGCCCTCTTTGTCTGTGCCGCTTGATACTTTAAAAGAAGATGGCAGCCTTGCCCCCGCCTCCCTATTTGATTTTGATTATAAACAATGCTGGCTTGAGATCGGCTTCGGCAGTGGTGAGCATTTAAGCGCTCTGATGCGCCGTGAGCCGGAGACCGCCTTTATAGGGTGTGAGCCCTATGTGAATGGCATGGCGGCCTTTATGAAGGATATACAGGATGATGACCACCATAATATCCGTCTACATATGGACGACGCCTTGATGCTGGCTAATTCTTTGGAAGATCAAAGCCTTGACGGCATATACATTCTAAACCCTGACCCATGGCACAAAAAACGCCATAATAAGCGCCGCATAGTCAGGCCGGAAACACTCGATATTTACGCCCGCATCCTAAAGCCCGGCGCTCAGTTAGTAATGAGCACAGATGTGCCATATCTGGCCGAGTGGATGATTACGCATACGGCGCGCCATCCTGCCTTCATATGGAGCGCAACCACTTCAAAAGATTGGGAAATTCCGCCTGATGACTGGGTCACAACAGCCTATGAAGTTAAAGGCGCCAAGGGAGCAAAAAAAATGTGCTACCTCTTCTTCACAAAAACATTAAAAAATTAAGCTTAAAATTCAGGAAAAAGATCTTCCTCAGGGTTATTCTTACGCTCCATATAAGCGGCATTACGAGCAGAAATCATATCTTCCTCCGTAATATCGGCTCTTCTAACTTCTACAGCCTCCAATCCAAATTCCTGCGCGGTTACAACGGCTTTTTGCCATGTATCGCTTAATGGTACAACATCGCACCCCATGCTTTGCGTAGAGTGATCAGCATGCGCCATCTTTACGAGGCCCAAATGCACAAAGGTATCTTCTGTTACTAAATCCATAGTAACTGGCGACTTAAAACCTTCCGCCTCAAATACATTATAGAGTTTGTCGCCCGCGGCCGTTTGGAATTCGACTTTCCAGTTATTATCATTTGCCATTATAAAATATTCCTATTCAAAAATTATTATTTAAAACTTGCATCTATTACTAAACACCTCTATAAATCATGTCAACATCCCGAATTTGATCGAGGGTGGGTCTCAAAAAGACCCGCCTTTTTTGTTGGGTTTTAGAGAGAATATGAGACAACAACCGTTAGAAATAAAAATTTCAGAAATTGTCGAGCCTGTTATTCAGGATCTGGGCTTTAACTTGTACTTCGTCAAATTGACGAGCGATACGGAAAGCACAATCTTGCAAGTTATGGCCGAAGACCCTGCGACTGGGCGCCTTGGCGTTGATGATTGCGCAAAGATCAGCCGCGCCGTTTCCGCCGTTATGGACGTTGAAGACCCTATTAAAAATGCATACCGCCTTGAAGTAAGCTCACCGGGAATTGACCGCTTCCTCTTGAAAATTGAGCATTTCGATAAATATAAAGGTTTTGAAGTTAAATTAGAGACAGACACTCCAGCCGAGAATGGCCAGCGCAAATTTCGCGGCTTCTTAAATGGCGTCATGGATAACAAAATTCTTGTCAAAGTCGACACTGGGGATATTGAGATTCCCTATAGCGCCCTTACGAAGGCCAAGTTGGTGATGACAGATGAACTTATTAAGGCAACATCCAATTTATAAAAGAGGACAGTAAAGATGGAATTGATTCAGGTAGCAGATACCGTTGCAAGAGAGAAAAACATCAATCGCGAGATTGTTATTGAAGCTATGGAAGAAGCCATACAAAAGGCTGGCCGCTCTAAATATGGCCATGACCATGACATTCGCGCGCATATTGACCGCAAAAACGGCTCTATCGAACTTAAGCGTTACCGCGAAGTCATGGAAGAAGATGCCGAGATCGAAAACGAAACGGCGCAGCTTCCGCTTTCTCAAGCCAAGCGCATTAAGCCTGACGCTGAGATCGGCGAGTTTATGGTTGATAATCTTCCTCCTCTGGATTTCGGCCGTATTGCCGCCCAGACTGCCAAGCAGGTTATCATGCAAAAAGTACGTGAAGCCGAGCGCGATCGTCAGTTTGATGAATTTAAAGGCCGCATTGGTGAAATTATCAACGGCGTTGTTAAGCGCGTTGAATTTGGTAATGCGACTGTGGATATTCAAGGCCGCGCCGAAGCCCTGCTCCGCCGCGACGAAAGCTTGCCACGCGAGCACCTTAAAAATGGTGACCGCGTTCGCGCTCTTATTTTTGACGTACGCCAAGAAGCCCGTGGCCCGCAGATTTTCCTCTCGCGCTCACACCCTGATTTCATGGCCAAGCTGTTTACGCAAGAAGTGCCGGAAATTTATGATGGCGTTATCGAGATCAAAGCCGTCGCCCGTGACCCGGGTAGCCGCGCGAAAATCGCCGTGCAATCCCGAGAAGGCTCTATTGACCCTGTTGGTGCTTGTGTTGGTATGCGCGGCTCTCGCGTTCAAGCCGTTGTTAACGAGCTTGGCGGCGAGAAAATCGACATTGTGCCTTGGACTGAGGACATTGCCTCTTTCATCGTAAGCGCGCTCTCTCCTGCCATTGTTTCTAAAGTGGTTCTGGATGAAGACGCAAAGCGTATGGACGTTGTTGTTGCCGAAGACCAGCTCAGCCTTGCCATTGGCCGCCGTGGACAAAATGTTCGCCTCGCCTCTATGCTATCTGGCTGGGATATCGACATTATGACTGAAGCCGAAGAATCAGAGCGCCGCGCTGAAGAATTCAAAACGCGCTCAACGCTCTTTATTATGGCGCTCGACGTTGATGAAGTTATTGCACATCTTCTTGTTGCTGAAGGCTTCACGAAGATCGAAGAAATCGCCGAAACAGCAATTGACGAGCTTAACGGCATCGAAGGATTTGAAGACGAGATTTCTTCCGAGCTGCAAAACCGTGCTAAAACGTATCTGGCGGCTAAACAAGCCGAACTGGAAGAAAAGCAGAGCGAGCTTGGCTTGAAAGAAGATCTTGTTAATTTCGAGGGCTTAACTCCCGACCAAATTATCAAGCTTGGCACACAAGGCATTAAAAACCGCGATGATCTGGCAGACCTTGCCGGAGATGAGCTGGTCGAAATGCTTGGTGAAGGCCAGATGACCGAGAAGGAAGCCAATGCTGTAATTATGGCTGCCCGTGCGCACTGGTTTACCGAAGAGGACGCCGCCGCTAATGATGCGGAAACTGAAGAAGACCTCAAGCAAGAAGTGGCATCGTAAAGCCATGAGGCTTTGCTTGCACCAACAGCCCGACATATTTTGGACGGCTTGGCTGAAAGGTGTTATACCTATGACACTATAACTGGAAGACATTTATGACTGACGCGAAAAATAAAGACGACGACATGACAACAGACGACAAAAAGGACGATGAAGGCAAAAAGACGCTAGGGCTCGGCAAAGGCACACTCAGCCTTAAGCTAGGTTCAAGCGCTCCGAAAACCGTGACCCCAGGTCGCGGCGGCCTTGCTGTTGAAGTGCGACGCTCCAAACGCGCGGCGACTCCCACGCCAAGCATAACGTCAGCCGGGCCTTCCGACGAGTTAGTCAACCTTACCAATGCCGAGCGCCAGGCACGTATCGAAGCCTTACAAAAATCCATGGCCGAAGGCGAGCATAAGAGCTCTATGCCTAAGCGCGCCGATACAGTCATTAAGAAAAAAGAAGACGATAAAAAAGAAGTCAGCGGCGATGATCTTCGCCGTAAGGAGCTTGAAGAGCTTCAGCGCATTGAAGAAGATGAACGCACTAAAAACGCTCCTAAAGTTGCGCCGGTTCCACAGCGCCGCGAAAAGGAATTTGGCGAAGACCAAACATCGGAAAGTTACCGCGATAAGCTGAAAAAAGCTGAAGCGAAAGCCCCGCCTAAGCCGCGCGGCGATGAAGACCGCCGCCGCTCACGCATTACCGTGACCCAAGCGATTAACAATGATTTTGAACGCGACCGCGGCCCATCCTTGGCTGCACAGCGCCGTGCCCGTGAAAAAGCCCGTATGGCTCTTCGAAACGGTCCCATGGAAACACAAAAATTCACACGTGATGTTGTCCTTCCTGAAACTATTACAGTGCAGGAATTATCCAACCGTATGGCTGAAGCTGGTAAGGATGTTATTAGAACGCTGATGAAGCTTGGCGTTATGGCCACCATTAACGAATCTATTGATGCCGACACAGCCGAATTAGTGATCAGCGAGTTCGGCCACAATGTGAAGCGTGTCACAGATGCCGATATCGAAATCGGTCTCGAAGGTATCGATGATAATGACGATAACCTCATTCCACGCCCACCAGTTGTTACGATTATGGGTCACGTTGACCATGGTAAAACATCTTTGTTGGACGCTATGCGCTCGACAGATGTTGTTTCCGGTGAGGCCGGCGGCATTACGCAGCATATCGGCGCATATCAGGTTACACTGAAATCCGGTGCTAAAATCACCTTCCTTGATACACCTGGTCACGCAGCCTTTACGGAGATGCGTGCACGCGGGGCGAATGTCACGGACATCGTAGTTATCGTTGTTTCCGCGGAAGATTCTATTATGCCGCAAACTGTTGAGGCTATTAATCATGCCAAAGCAGCGAATGTGCCTATAATTATAGCGATTAACAAAATCGACCTTCCCGATGCCAACCCGAAGAAGATCAAAACAGATCTTTTACAGTATGAAGTGGTTGTTGAGGAACTCAGCGGTGACGTTCAATGCGTTGAAATCTCTGCTAAGAAGAAAATGAATCTTGATAAGCTTGAAGAAGCAATACTTCTTCAAGCCGAAATACTCGAGATTAAAGCCAATCCTGATCGTGCAGCGCAAGGTACTGTTGTTGAATCCAAGCTTGAGCGTGGACGCGGCGCAGTTGCCACGGTCTTAATCCAAAAAGGAACGCTTCGCGTTGGTGATGTTTTCGTTGCTGGGGCTGAAATGGGTAAGGTTAAGGCGCTTTATAATGATAAAGGCCAGAATGTTAGCGAAGCGATCCCCGGCATGCC
>JBBKXC010000010.1:0-4349 GCA_037969275.1 Bdellovibrionales bacterium
CTTCTTGTCGAAGATATGCCTGTTCGGGATGATGTTTTCGGCCAATAGAAAAAAATTTAAATTATTTTTTCAAGCGCCCCCATTATAAATTACAACTTGAAATAGTGTATCATCAACACCTTATGCTAAAATTATGTAAATAATTGGTTACAATAGCTCTTTCTGGGCTATTTTTTTTGCCCCTTTCCGTATTTCAGTAGGAAAACGTTAATATATCCATGGGCATAATAGAAAGGTGAGCGACAAATCAATAGGTCGGTCGGGGTATAACGAAACATAAAAAAAGCGGTTGGGTTTACAAAATGAGCGATAGTCCTGAAAATACGACGGGTGAGAATACATCTCAGCAAAGTCTGAATAATGGCCGTATATGCCGCGTTGCATATACCATCAATAACATGCAGCCAGTTTCCTGCACGATCATCAGCGATCAACCAATGTTCTATATGGATTTCGAAGCAAGCACTTTGGAAGAGCCATGTTTTCTCGATGAGCAAGAAATAGCCGTCTTGGAAAAAGAAGTAACGCGCCTTAAGCGCGAAATAGAAGATTTCGAACGCTTTTCGGGCATGCTGGATGACAGCGAAGAAAAGAAAGCCAAAGAATTTAGCGAAAACATCGACGAAATTAAGGCAATACAAAGCGCACCGCATGAATTCTCTAATGTGGCACTTAAGCAAAAAATCACAGAAACACTTTCACTCAGCCGTGCTGGTAAGGCGTATTTGGATTTTGCCTCACAATATAATGTTAATATCATCATCACAGCGCAGGTAGAAAATGCGCTTTATGATCGTAAAAGCGGCACAATTCAGGTTAATCCGAATTTACCATTCGAAGACGTCCTTTTATTAAGTGCACGTGAACTACGCCGTCACTGGCAGCACCGTCAGGGCGGACTTGTTAATCCGCTTGTTTTCCAACCTGATAACGCTATTCTTATCAACCGTATCCAATGCGCTGATTTAACGGCCTCTATGGTACGCATTGCTTGGGAACTTCAACTTACTGGCGAAAAAGCAGTTTGGGAACGACTGGAAAGCTCTCCAATGGCTGATTTGGCGCGTGCCTTTGCGCATGAAGCCTTCCTAGATTTCCGTACAATTAATAACGGCGTGGCCAGCGCGGCAGTATTCGAAGCCTGGTTCCTCTCCGAGCGTTGTAAATCTGAGGATAAAGATCTCATCCAGCAAATGCTGACCGATGCACAAGGCTATGTCTTTGACTCGGGCGAGCCTATGAAATCTGTGACAGCAGAGATTATCGGGGCGCTTGGTTCCATGCCATTCGGCAAAAATTACCTTGCCCAGCATGCTATGACAATTATGAATGATGCAATATTTACCGAGGTACGTGATCGCTCCAATGCGAACTTCCTATGGTTCATCAAGTTCGAGCGCTCTTTCCGCGAAACGGAACACGGCTTGCAAACAAGTAACCCCTCTTCGGGCCAATCCGGCTCAAACACCACTCAAGCGGGGAAGCATCATGCACAATCAGGGCAGGCGGAAATTGTCCAGTTCAATCCAAGGCAAAACAACGCCGGCGAACTTACCAATAAGGGTCTCTTATCCGCAGAAGAAAAACCTGCAGGACAAAAAAAGAGCGCGGCCAAATCTAAAAATCTCGATCAAAAAGTCATCTATCTGCGCCGATGGTCAGCAGATTGAACAAGAGTATGAAAAGGATAATTCTGCGGTGCGACTAACACGAACCACAAGCGGATCTAAGCCGTATAAAACGCCGAAACAGTACATTTTTTCTGGTGAGCGGGACGATGACTTTACCGCAAACCCGTCTACAAGCATTAAAAAGCTCATGCGGCTGGCCAATGAGGCCGATGATGCACCGTGCGACAATCTCTATGATATCTTTTTAGCACAAACACTAAATCTCATATCGCTAAGCCCGACTGGTCGCGCCTTAATACGTGAAGCCGCCGATCAAAACTGGTCGCTTGCGATGGTGTGTTTAAGCGAGAGTGATTTTTCAATCGATATAGCCGCAAAGCAGATTGAGCTGGACCATCACGGCTTACGCCCGGAAGGGCTGATGCGCTCTGCCTATTTCGGCAGCATGGCGCTGATAAGCCTCATTAGCGCGCTGCGTGATGTGTGGCATGAAAAGCGACACGGCGATTTCAATGCTCTTTTCTCACCCGAAGCAATTTTAATGTTGGAGCGTGTACGCGCTGCGGATTGTGATGTGCTGAGCATGCTCACTGCATGGGAGCTACGCTGCGAAGGTTATACAGATATCTGGCGCCATATGCTCGGCTCTGAAAATGGCGATTTGGCTGTGGTTTATGCCAATCACATTGAATATGATCCGGCGTCCCAGTTTAACGGCAAAGCTTTGAAGGCTTCTTTTATGCAGTGGTACAGCGCCCACGAGCGCATTAATGAATGTGACCACATCACATTAGAATATTTGGATGATGTGCTGCAAAATGCGGATGTTAAAAATCCGTTCGGGCGTAAAATCCCGACCCATATTGGTATCGAGCTTTTGTCCTGTCTGCCTGATAAATCTGCATATTTGCAAGGTTTTGGCGGTGAGATTCTAATGGACCCGAAATATTCCGGCCTGTCTGATCCTGTTAATCAGGCGCATTTGATGCATATACTTTATGACCTCGAAGCGACTGTGGTTAATAATGTCCCGTTTCGTGATGCCAAACTGGCCGCGAAAATATTTCCGCTCGAGCGTGATCAGGACAGCGACATTCTGGCTGATCTCTAAATTTAAAAAATCACTTCTTTGCGCTGCGCAGCCTTGATAGGATAGAGCCTTGAAAAGGAAAAAACCCCGTGAGTGAATTTATAGAATCCGGCGCTAAAAAATTCCATTTGCACCTTGTATCGGATGCGACTGGCACGACCCTTTTGGGTTTGGCACGCGCTTGCCTTGCGCAGTTCGAGGGCGTTGAGCCGATCCAGAAATTCTGGCCTTTGGTGCGCACGCAAAAGCAACTGGAAAAAACCATCAAGCATATTCAGGATAATCCTGGCCCCGTGATCTTTACGCTGGTCGATGAAAAAATGAGAGCGCGGCTGCAAGAGCGCTGCGATGAGCTTGGCGTGCCGTGTGTCTCTGTGCTTGACCCGATTATGCGCGGGCTTTCGTCTTATCTTGGTAAGCACGCCAAAGGTGTTCCTGGCTTGCAGCACGCCATGGATGATGCCTATTTCAAACGTGTCGAAGCCGTTGATTTCGCCATGCGTTTTGATGATGGTAAATCCTATGAGGGTTTGAAAGAGGCCGACATTATTTTGGTCGGCGTATCCCGTACCTCCAAAACGCCGACGAGTATATTCTTGGCGCGGCGCGGCATTAAGGCTGCTAATATTCCGCTCGTGCCGGGCGTAAAAATTCCCGATGAATATTTTAACTTGCCCGATTGTCTTTATGTTGGTTTATCGGCTTCGCCCGAGAGGTTGGCCGAGCTGCGTCGCAGCCGTCTGCAGGCCGATAAACGCAATACTGCTATGGATGCCAATGAATATCTCGCACTGGAGAAAATCGAAGAGGAGGTCAAAATGGCACGTAGACTTTTCAGCAAGATGAATTGGCCAGTTATTAATGTGACGCGCCGCTCTATTGAGGAAACATCCGCCGAGATCATGACCTATTGGCAAAGCTATATGGAGAAAAAGAACCGCGATGTCGGGACTTTGATTGGGATATGAGCGCGCACGCCCCCTTAATACTGGCCTCAAAAAGTGCCTCTCGCCAAAGCATGATGAAAAATGCTGGGTTAAATTTTACCGCCATCCCCGCCGATATCGACGAGCGCGCCTTGGATGAAAAATATGCTGGCGCGCCGCAAAAACTTGCGCGGGAGCTAGCGCGGCAAAAAGCGCTGCATGTTGCAAAAGATCATGCGGGGGCGCTGGTGATTGGCTCGGATTCTCTTGTCGCGCTGGACGATGAAATTTTTAACAAGGCGGATACTAAGGCGACGGCAGTAGAAAAACTTATGGCGCTGCGCGGCCGTACGCATAATCTCATTTCCGCTGTGGCCGTCGCGCAAGGCGGCGTTATACTTTGGGATAAGATAGACAGCGCCGCGCTTACTATGCGCGATTTCGATGAAGGCTTTGCGCGAGACTACATCGAAAAAATAGGTAATGCTGCAATAGAATGTGTAGGGGCATATCAATTAGAGGCGCTGGGACCATGGCTGTTTGAAAAAATTGAGGGCGATTATTTCACCATACTCGGGATGCCGCTTTTACCGCTTTTGAATTATCTGCAAGATTATCACGAGGTAGGATTATGAGCTTTATCAAGTCGGGCGTGATCGGCCATCCGATTGCTCATTCCAAATCTCCGCTCATACATAATTA
>JBBKXC010000011.1:0-2547 GCA_037969275.1 Bdellovibrionales bacterium
TCGGCATAAACCTCGCCTTGCGGCGCTTTAACGCGGATCCACTCTGGCTTGCGGCCAGCAGGACGATCCGGATTTTTTTGCTTCTCCGGATGGCGTTTTTCTTTTTTCAAAAGTTCTGGGTTATAAGTCATTCAATTTAAAGCCAAATTCGTGTTCGTCAGTTCGTTCCGAGTTTTTACGGGAGGGGGCTATTCCCCTCCTCTTTATGTAAGACTTTTGTACTTAAAAATCAAACCTAATAACAGTTATAGCATAAAAAGGAATAATTTCCTGCAAACTCTAAAAAGTTTATTAATCTCTATGTAATAAAATACAGAAATGAAAGTTGATTTAGAAGAATGGAATAATGGCTTTAGTAACCCCAAAATGGTGATGGCACAGGAGTATAGATATCTTGTGCATGGAGTAGGCAATCAAGCTAGGCGAACTATCCAAAAAACGTTTTTATTAGAAAGCACGCGTAAAGAGGGTTTGGAGTTAGATAATAATCAGGATATTGATTTATTACGTAATCCTGAAAAGATCAGCGACAAAAAAATAATTTCAACGAGTATTATTGATCAAGACCATAGGGCCACATATGGAGATGTGGGTTTTATATTACGTGCCCCTGCAGGAAATGTTTTGAAAATTTCCGCAAAGGATAATGGTACTTTTTTTGCTGATCCAGAGTCTGCAATTAAGAGAATGAAATCTGAAACTAGTATAAATTCGCTAGACTTGTTAATGCAAAGAACCGGAAAATTTTCAGATCATGATTGGAATGAAGTGTGCCTTGAGGGGAAAACTGATCATGGCCAAGTCGAGATCATCGGTTGTTTTATCAAAACAAACAGGCATGGCGCGCCTTCGGACTCTGTAATGGCAGCGCAAATTCAAGTCTTAGCTTATAGGCATAATTGGCAAATTGTTAAAATCGAAGGATTTAGGCACGAATATAAACCTTCAGCGCCAGATATTCATGACCATGGCGCAGGGTATAATGCTAATGGATGCCGTTACTGGATTGATTTTAAACGGCAAGAGTTTAATTATATTAATGAAGATCAAAAAAAGTTCCCTATGACTCAAAAAGAAGCATTAGAAGCCATAGAAGAAATTTTAAAGAATGGTGATCAGCAAGCGATACCCAAAATTTTCTCTGCATTAAATGCCATGAGAGGAAAAATCAAAAATTTGCCAGTCAGTCGAAGTGTTGAACCCGAATTTTTAGAAACAAAATCAGAGACTCTTGGGTTTTTCAAAGATTTTGATTTTAGTATTTCCTAAAAGTGAATAACCTTACCATAGGCATCCAGCACGCTTTCATGCATCATTTCCGATAAAGTCGGGTGCGGGAAGATGGTGTGCATGAAGTCGGCTTCGACCGCTTCCATGGATTTGCCGATCACATAGCCTTGAATAAGCTCGGTCACTTCGGCGCCTATCATGTGCGCGCCGAGCAATTCCCCTGTTTTTTCATCAAAGATCGTTTTGACCATGCCTTCCGGCTCGCCGAGCGCAATGGCCTTGCCGTTCCCCATAAATGGGAAGCGGCCGACTTTGAGCTTGTAGCCCTGCGCCTTTGCGGCGGCCTCGGTCAGGCCAACGCTGGCGACTTGTGGGTGACAATAGGTACAGCCCGGAATATTGAGTTTTTTCATGGGATGCACATCAGGAAGTCCTGCTATTTTTTCGACGCAAATGACACCCTCATGCGACGCCTTATGCGCCAGCCATGGCGCGCCAGTCACATCGCCAATGGCGTAAACATTAGGCTCATCGGTCTTTAGGTAAGGATCGGTCGCGATATGGCCGCGGTCCAGTTTGACCTTTGTATTCTCAAGGCCGATATTCTCGGTATTAGCAACAATACCAACCGCCATAATGACGCGATCAACAGTGATCTCTTGCATCTTCTTGTCTTTGCCCTCGATAGAGACTTTGACATTGGTCTTGGATTTTTCGAATTTCTTGACGGTCGCGCCGGTAATGATTTTCATCCCCTGCTTCACGAATGATTTTTGGGCTGCGGCGGAAATCTCCTCGTCCTCGACAGGCAGAACGCGGTCCATAACCTCGACAACAGTCACTTCGGCGCCCATAGTGCGGTAGAAGCTGGCAAATTCAATGCCGATAGCACCGGAGCCGACAACTAGAAGAGATTTTGGCATGGTTTTGGGCACCATGGCTTCTTTATACGTCCAAACCAGATCGCCGTCCGGCTCAAGACCGGGGAGAACACGCGCCCGCGCGCCTGTTGCTATGATGATATGCTTGGCGTTAAGCTCGGCAATGGATTTTCCATCTTTTTCAACGCTCAGCTTGCCTTTGCCCTTTAGCTTACCGAAGCCATCAAAGACAGTGACTTTATTTTTCTTGAGAAGGTGACCAATGCCGCCCGACAGCTGTTTTGCGACGCCGCGAGAACGCGCCACTATTTTCTCAACATCAAACTCTAAGCCTTTGCCTTTAAGGCCAAAACTCTCCGCATTGTTCATGTAGTGATAGATCTCGGATGAACGCAAAAGCGCCTTTGTAGGGATGCATCCCCAGTTCAAACATATC
>JBBKXC010000012.1:0-5678 GCA_037969275.1 Bdellovibrionales bacterium
CAGCGCGCGGAGAAAAATATAAACGAGCTTCTGGAAAACCTAAAACAAACCTCGCGCACCTTGCGTCAAAATGTCATTGATGAAGAGCTATTTGATGTGATTGCCGCTTTTAAAACCCGCACGTAATCAGATGATAATAAAAATATTGAACATTTCTTATTAAATGCTCTGACCAGATCCTTCATGTTTCTTAAGGTATTCCAATACAGAATTCCGCACAGCACTTGGCTGATTTTCTAGCGCTTTTGCGACCCTATCAAGGCGCGCCCGACTTTCATAAAGCTGGTCCATGAGGGAAAGGATGATATCAACAGCATCAAATTCAAACTTCATTTCGATATGAAGCTCACAAACCAGCCGTATGCGGGCAACATCCATGTCATCGAAAATATAATCTGTTTCATCGCGCACAGGCCGAACCCAACCACGGGCAATAAAATCTTCTAGCACATGCTGATCTATAGCAGGCTCTACAACTGCCAGAATATCATTGATGCGTATCATGATGTGCCCTCTTTTTCTTTACGCGGATTATAGCCGTACGTTTTCGCCCAATCAGTCATCACTTTTTCCAGATCGTCATCAATCTCATCCGGCATGACGATTTGCACATCCACATAATGGTTTGCGCCCTTAATGCCCTTATCTTTTAACCTGAACCTTTTGCCGGAATTTGTTCCTTTGGGAATCTTTACGTTTACCGAACCGTGCACAGTTTCAACGTCTATTGTGCTTCCCAATATTGCTTCATGGATACCAATGAGAACGTCCGTATAGACATCATTCCCTTTACGGGTGAATACTTTGTGAGGCTTTACATGAATTTCAATATAGGCGTCACCTTGCCGCCCATCAGGCAGTTTATGCCCCTTGTCTTTCATGCGTAGCTTTTGCTTATCTTTTACACCTTCGGGAATGGTGATTTTAAGGCTTTTGCCATCAGGCAGAGTAATTTGCTTTTTAGCGCCAAGAGCCGCGTCCATAAAATCGATATCGAGACGATAATGTACATCTGCGCTTTGTTGTTGCCGGAACATATCTTCAAATCCTCCACCAGATTTACGCCCAGCTGCACGCCCACCAAACATTGATCCTAATATGTCCTCCAAATCTTCTGGATTAATGTTGCTACCCGATGAAGAATAGCGGGACCCTTGAGGGCCGCCTGCGAAATCTCTGTAATATTGTCTGTCGCCGTCACCTGCGCTCTGCGCACCACTGGGCCGTTGTGGCTGGCCTTGCGCATCTATGTCACCGCGATCAAAAGCAGCGCGCTTGTCCTTATCTTTCAATAAATCATGTGCAGCGGAAATTTCTTTGAATTTTTCATCCGCGGCCTTGTTATCCGGATTTAGATCCGGATGATGCTTTTTGGCAAGCGCACGATATGCGGCCTTAATCTCATCGCCAGATGCGGTTTTATTTATTCCGAGAATTTCGTAAGGGCTTTTGTTCATTTAAATCTTCTATAGTTCACACCAATACCAACAGTGATACATCATTAAAGCCAAATCTACTAAGGAAGAGTATTAAATTAACGCTTGAGAGCAGCACTGAATGTCAGTCTCTAAATGTTCCTCTAATATGCTTAATGTTATCTACAAGAAATAGGAAGTTAACTGACGCCCGCACCACTTTTTAGGTCTACTCTAAATTCGTCAACCTTAACCTTAAAGCATTGGCAATCACACTCACAGATGAAAGTGACATGGCTGCGGCGGCGATCATCGGTGAGAGCAGAATACCAAAAAACGGATATAAAATACCCGCCGCAATTGGAATGCCTGCTGTGTTGTAGATAAACGCAAAGAACAGGTTTTGCCGGATATTGTTCATGGTCACCACGGATAATTTGCGGGCGCGGACAATACCAATTAAATCGCCTTTGAGCAGCGTTATGCCCGCGCTTTCCATCGCCACATCTGTGCCCGTTCCCATCGCTATGCCGACATCAGCCGAAGCTAGCGCTGGCGCGTCATTTGTGCCGTCCCCCGCCATAGCAACAATGCGGCCTTCATCGCGGAGTTTTTTAACAATTTTGCTTTTATCTTCCGGCAGTATTTCGGCTTCCACTTCTTTAATGCCGAGCGTCTTAGCCACAGCCTCTGCGGTGCGGCGATTGTCTCCGGTAAGCATTACAATATGAAGCCCTTGCACTTGAAGCTGTTTAATGGCTTCTGGCGTTGTTTCCTTAATGGGATCGGCAATAGCTAGTAGGCCAGCGGCGCTGCCGTCCACCGCGATAAAGATCACGGTCGCCCCGTCAGAGCGCAGCTCATCGGCTTGTTCTGATAAAGCGGACACATCAATGGATTGTTCTTCCATTAACATCACATTGCCGAGCGCAACGTCTTTGCCTTTGATTTTGCCGATCACACCTTTACCAGTTGGTGAGTCAAAATCATCTGCGGCCACCAGATCCAGTTCTTTATCCTTCGCCGCCATAACAATGGCATGAGCGAGTGGATGCTCGCTGCCCTGCTCCAATGATGCCGCCAGCGCTAAAAGATCGTCCTCGTCAAAGCCGTCTGCCGCAACAATTTTTGTCACGGTTGGCTTACCCATCGTGAGCGTACCTGTTTTATCAATCACCAGCGTATCGACTTTTTCCATGCGCTCCAGCGCTCCGGCGTTTTTAATGAGTACGCCTGCTTGCGCGCCTTTGCCAACGCCCACCATAATGGACATCGGCGTGGCGAGGCCGAGCGCACAGGGACAAGCAATAATGAGAACGCTGACAGCAGCTATCAGGGCATAGCTGAATGACGGGGGCGGGCCAAACATAGCCCAAGCTGTAAAGGCAATCACAGCGGCTAATATAACCGCCGGAACAAACCACCCTGCGACAATATCGGCTACTCTTTGGATGGGCGCGCTGCTTCGCTGCGCCTCTGATACCATTTTCACTATTTGTGAGAGCATTGTGTCTTTGCCGACATGCTCGGCCTGCATAATGAAACTACCCGTCTGGTTCATGGTCGCGCCGACAACCTTACTGCCAGTCTCTTTTTTAACTGGCATGGACTCGCCCGTGACCATGGATTCATCCACGGCGCTGATGCCTTCCGTCACAACTCCATCTAATGGCACTTTTTCACCAGGGCGAACGCGCAGCAAATCACCAACATTTATCTCATCGAGTTGCACATCTTCATCGTTGCCATTTTTATTCACGCGGCGGGCTGTTTTGGGAGCCAGATCCAGCAAAGCGCGGATAGCGCCGCCTGTTTGTGCGCGCGCTTTAAGTTCTAGAACTTGCCCAAGTAGGACAAGCACGGTAATCACAGCCGCCGATTCAAAGTAAACCGCTAGCGCACCATCAGGCCCTCGAAAGGTATCAGGGAAGATATTAGGGGTCAGTGTCGCTACGATACTGTATAGCCACGCCACGCCAGTTCCCATGGCAATAAGGGTGAACATATTCAGGTTGCGGGTTTTCAAAGATTGCCAGCCGCGTTCGAAGAACGGCTTCCCGGCCCAAAGAACAACAGGCGTTGCCAGCACAAGTTGCGTCCAATTAGAAGCGGTGCCACTTATATAATCGTGGATGTTAAAAACATGCCCGCCCATTTCCAGCATAAATACCGGAAGGGTAAGAATTAGCCCAAATATAAACCGTTTGCGCATATCGGCCAGCTCTGGGTTATCGCCTTCTTCGCCTGTGATTGTTTCAGGCTCCAGCGCCATACCGCATTTTGGACAGCTCCCTGGCCCTTGCTGACGCACTTCGGGGTGCATGGGGCAAATATATGTCACATCATTGGGATTGACGCCCTTCGGCAACGGGGCTGGCTCTTTATGTTCATGAGTAGGGCCACAATCGTTCATTGTTTATTCCTTTTCTTCTTTATAACGTGTAGGAAAATCTAAGGGGACCACTGATAAGATCATCTTAAAACTAACGCATAACTTTCCATCATGTCTTTATCTTCTTGTAGTGTCAAAGAGGCTAACGCCCGTTTGAGTATCAAGGCGGAATGTTGCTTTGCTATGGTTTTGCAATTTTCATCGCCGATTGAGGCAAGAGATACATAGGCCTTTTGCAGCCGAATTCCTACTTCCATAACATGGGCGCCGTCACGGGCAATCGGCATAAAAATATCTTTAAATAAATCCTCTGTATTAATAGCAGGCACATAAACTCTGGGGAATAAAATATCCGCTTTTTTCTCTCTTGGTTTTACCCAAGGGGCCAATAAACGTATTGCTGTACTAATCACATCAATGGCTGTGCCGGGATCATTCATCGCCGGTGAAAGGGCGCGTGATGCAATTTCGCTTAAGACGATCAGCCCATAACGAGGATCTTGATCGAAAGACCGGTCACCACTAATGCTAAAGGCATTGCGGATTATACGCTCCTCATCCGCCGATACAGGCAGGGAACTATAGACGATCGGTAAGTGTGAATCATTAAAACATCCGGGCGGAGTTTGAATAAAAAGGTCGAGGTTATGCTTTTCCGACAGATTTGATAATTTGGTCATATCAATATGTTGGATAAAGCCAATATCCGGATGGGTGACCGCATGATGCGCAGTTTTAGGTTTATAGTGCTCAAGGTGCGATCCGCCCAGAAAGGGTTTTTCTATTCGCTGGTCAATGGCATTTTTTGCGGCTTTTTCTACCATGCGTATGGTTTCCCCTACGCGTCCAAGCCGTGCAAGGTGGTTAACCCATTGTATCAATACGGTAATGATTACGAATACCACGCCAAGCGTAACAACAAACAGGACAAGACGACCATTCTCACCATACACGTCGATACGCAGTGCAATAATCCCCACTAAACTATAGAGAAAAGCGCCAATAAAAGTGGACAAAGCATTTTGTGACGTAGCGTCTTTCAGCAGCAATTCTGTCGCGCGGGGTGTGGCGCTAGCGCTTACGGTCGCATAAGCCGTTACCATAGTATTCAGCGAAAAAACGGTGACGATCAGCATAGAACTGGCAATAATTTGCAGGATAGAGCCTACGGCTTCCGCACCTATGCTGCGCGCATAATCCTCTGGAATATAATCTTTGACGAGCGGCGCAAAAAGAGCAGTAAATATACCAATCACGCAAAATAACGTTGCGCGGAACCAAAGCTTTTCATTTAGGTGCCCTAAAGCCCAGCGCCATTTTGGCATATTATAGTCCTTTTTTATGCTCTACTTGTTTTTTTCTCGGCTCTTCGGCAGACTGCGATCGCGGCGATTTTCAAATGCATCCTTTCCCAGACCCAAACCTGTCCCCGCGCTAGTCTTACCTGTTGAGCCACCTAGATCGAAGCCAGGCCTATCAACGGCGACGGTTTCGGGTGGGGGCACTGCAGTTTTGTCTTTGGGGTTGCGCTGATCGTGCTTACTTGTTGGATTTTTTTCCGGGGCAGGTGTCTCAGATTGTTTCTTTACCATGATCTCGTCCTCTTTGGCTCGTTTGTTTGAGTTTGACGGCAGGCGCACCTATTGATCGCCGATCCGTAATTATTGTCACAAATACGGCATAATAATGCGATGCTCGTTATAGGCGGTTTTATAAGGAAACTATAAGGCGGGCATATAAAAAGGGAATTTCAGTCTATTTTTTTAGGCCACAGCCACCAAGACTTAACAAACATGAACTGTCTTAACGGTGTTTTAAGGACCAGAAGAAGTATTCCTATGGATAACAGGCACCAGATTGCGGGCATCTCA
>JBBKXC010000013.1:0-3011 GCA_037969275.1 Bdellovibrionales bacterium
GTTACTGGCAAAATCATAGTATAAGGAAACGGGCGTATGAGCGATAATAACGACCTCAGGGCCCGCTTCGAGCAAATCCGTAAAGAGCAAGAAGCGCAGCGGATAACCTCAACCATCTCTCAAATCCTTGCCATGCACGGTAATCTTCTGGTTGATCTGGAAGAAGAGGATGTGGACGCAGCGCTCGCCTATCTTGAGGGCTCAGGCATAGCGGAATTGCAGCAGCATAAAAGCACTTGGCCAGAGACACTTTCCCCGCATTACACCTCGCTCATCGAGATATACACAGATCTCAAAGAAAACAGAGCAGCGCCTGAGGATATCGCCGAAAAACTCCGCACTTACCTTGATGCCGATTTTGATGCCCCCACGCCAACACCGCCGGGAACAGCCCCCGCCCCTTAAATAATGTTATTTAATTTGACATCGTATTGCGCCACCTGTAATTTACATATAAAAACAAACAGGGATATAAATGCGCACCACCATCACAGATTTCATGAGCGCTGCCAGCGCCATAGGCTCCCTACATTCAACGATACATGATCGGATTTTACAGGGCGTTCTGGGCATTCTCGCCGCGTCAGACGATAAGCTTGCCGATATTCAGATCGCAGAATTTCTTGACGAGCCCGAGCGCTCTAAAATGCTCAAATACCAACAGTGCTTGCGTGATAAAATCGTTCAGCATTTTAATCCCGGCACTTATTTTAGCGTTGCAGAGCGCGCGCTTACTCTAGAGCCAGTGGCGCTCGACATTGCTTGCCGCGTTATTATCGAGAATATCATTCCAGAGCACATCATTAATAAAGACTGTTTTTTGAAGATCGCCAATGATTTGATAATGGAAAGCGGCATTGACCCTGGGCCAGAAGCGCTTTTATGCATGCAAATTGAGTTCGGTAGAAGCTTTGCAGAATATCAACAAACCCATTACAGAATGATTGCCGGCCCTATTTTTGGCCTTGAGTTGGATGCGTTCGATATTGGAGAGTTCCGCGCGAATAAACAGCGCCTACTCGATAACGCCTATAGCGCCGGTATCCATCACTCTCAACAAAAACCGGATCCGCGCGAAATCTAACGGTTTGGGTTACTTACATAACGCTATAAACCATCGCTATTTTATCTGCGACGCCCCCCATTTTTCGGCGTGTAAATCAATAAGCGGCGCTTTTTGCTCGGCTAATAATTTGGAGAGCGCTTCATTGCCCAGCGCGGCGTCAAATAGGCTTAGGCATTTATCGGTAATGAAATGCTCATCCTTGGCGAGTTCAAACCAATCCAGCAAATCATCAAATTGGCCTTTGTCATTCAAGAGACCGATGGGGCGCGTATGTTTGCCGAGCTGTTTCAGCCCGAGCGCACACACAAGGTAATAGCTATTTTCAATGCTGGCGCGGTCGATAATAATCGGCGCGTCTGTACGGCGGGTAATTTCATCTTCAAAATGCGGGTAGCGTTCCTGCAAGCCCGGCTTGGCCTCCGGCATTTTCAAATCCTTCGTCGCCTCGAAGACCTCCTCGGGGCTATCAACCACAATTAAAAACCGCGCATCATAATCGGGCAGCGATTTAAGATAGGAGACCAGCGGGTCCCAATACCCTTCGATATTAACAAGAACCAGAGGCTTGTTATGCAGATCTAAAAAGCCCCAATAGAGAAGCTCCAGACTTTCATCCAGTGTGCCATATCCGCCCGGAAGCGAGACAACGACATCAGCCTTTTGAAACATCCGTTTTTTTCGATCCCAGAGATCATGAACCATAATGGTCTCGCTTAAACCCTTTAGGATGCGCTCGCTGTCGCGAATTTTCTCAGGAATAATGCCAGTAACTTGCGCGCCGTCATCCAGCGCCGCCTTGGCGACCAAGCCCATAAGCCCAGCGTCCATCCCGCCATAAACCAGCGCATGTCCGCGCTTGCCAATTTCAGCGCCCATTTGCACAGCTGATTCCTTAAACACATCACGGGCAAATCCCGATGATCCAAGGTAAACGGTGAAAGTTTTATGCGGAGTTTTGATCATAGCCTTAAATTCTTATCGTTATTCATGTCACGAGCCTACATGAAATTCCTTATTAATTCCTAAACTGTTTTGATTGAGGGGCTTTCCTTCCAGCGAGCGGAAGAAACACGCGCCGCGCACAGAGTTGGTCAAGAACACCTCATCGGCTTCTAAAAGCTCATCCTGCGCTACTGAGCGCTGCATGATCGCCGGATAGCGCTCAAGAAGGATTTGCCGCGCAATACCGTTCATCGCCCCATCACTTAAAAGCGGCGTGGAAATGATCCCATTTTTTACCATGAAGATATTTCCCGCGCTGGCGCAGCTGACATAGCCTTTATTATTAATGAGAATCGCTTCGTTGCAGCCGCGGCGCTCCGCCTCTTTTAGGGCTAAAATATTATCTCCATAATTAAAAGATTTGATCTGCGAGAGCGGCGAGCCTTCATTGCGGCGTACGCTGGCGGCGACGCAGCCATTCACAGGCACAAATTCACTCGGCACGGGAGAGAGGCGCAAAACCATTTGAGGCTTGGAAGCTTTAGGCGCAGCAAGGCCGCGCTCTCCCTCGCCCCGTGATAATATTGTGTTCAACGCAAAGCGCCCAGTGAGCGCATCATTACGCATCAGCATTTCTTCGATAAGCACTTTAAAGCGCAGTAAGCCGAGATCTAACATAATATCCAGCACCGCTGCCCCCTTTATAAGGCGCGCAAAATGCCGATCAGCGTTCATAGCGCGGCCATCAACGCAAAGCAGCGTATCAAAGAGACCATCTCCAAGGCGGGCGCGATCGCTGGCCGTAAAAATAGCGCTGCCCGCTTCGATCCAATTTCCGTTATGCCATAGAATAGCGCTCATGCCGCGCGCCGCTTGCTGGCGTTAAAGCTTGCCGCCAGCGCCAAAAAATTCCGCAGCAGCGCCGCGCCGTTCTCGGTAAGAATGGATTCAGGGTGAAACTGCACGCCGTAGAGCGGATGGCTTTTATGCGAAAGCGCCATCA
>JBBKXC010000014.1:0-7296 GCA_037969275.1 Bdellovibrionales bacterium
GAAAGCAATGATTTGGAGCATAAGCTTGCGCCTGTAAAGGCACAAACTTCAAATGATAATGAAGACCCTATGGCGCGCGCGCTTGTGAATTTTTCAATTCGCGGCTTTGGCCCCGATGCGCAAAAGGAAATGATGAGTTACGTGATTGATAATAATATCAGTATGCGCATAACAGGTGCCGCCGCAACAATGCTCACGCTCAGCGCTGCCAATGATAATCATGCCGCTGTAATTACAGCTATGGATTATGATGTCGCTGCTGGTGTGCTGATCGCGCAAGAGGCGGGCGCGCAAATTTCTACGCATGATTACCGCCGTGATGGTATGGATTTCACAGCAATTATTGCCGCGCGTAATCCGGCTATATTTGGTGCGCTAAACAAACAAGTGCAGAAATCACTGGCTCAGTTTGACCAAGTTGTAGCCCCTATAACGCCTGATTTTTCAGCGCCGTAATTTGATCATAAAAATGCTAAGAGTTTGATAATAATTATTTTATTTGCTCTGGCGGGTTGAAAAATAAGTTTTAGCTGTTACATTATGACCACGAAATTAATAATAACAGTTGGATATTGATATGTGCGGCATTGCTGGTGAATTGCGTTTTGATAAAGCGCAAGCATCTCCCGAAAAAATTGAAAAAATGTTAAATGTTTTGCAGCCGAGAGGTCCGGATGGTTCTGGAATTTTCGAGGAAGGCTCCTTGTGCTTTGGTCATAGACGTCTAAAAATTATCGATCTGAGCGAGCAAGCCGCGCAGCCTATGGTCGATGATGAGCTGGATCTTGTGATTGTCTTTAATGGCTGCATATACAATTATCCCGAGCTGCGCGAAGAGTTGCAGGGCAAAGGATATAATTTCTTTTCTCATGGTGATACCGAAGTAATCCTGAAGGCGTATCATGCTTGGGGCAAAGATTGTGTGAAGCGTTTCCAAGGCATGTTTGCCTTTGCTATTTTGGAGCGCAAGACAAAACGCGTCTTTATGGCGCGCGACCGTTTGGGAATCAAGCCGTTTTACTTTCAAAAAAATGAAAACTTCATGCGCTTCGCGTCATCGCTTCCGGCTTTGCTTGCGACAGGCGAGGTTGATACCTCTATCGACCCTGTAGCGTTGAATTATTATATGAGTTTCCACGCCGTTGTGCCTGCGCCCCATACGATATTAAATGGTGTGAAAAAATTGCCTCCTGCGACGATGGCTATGATTGAGCCTAATGGCGAGATGAAGCAGGAAATTTACTGGGAGCTTGATTACCGCCGCAGCGATGTAGATTTGAAAAAGACAGAAGAGGACTGGATTGATGAGGTTGAAGTTGCGCTGAAACTTGCTGTGAAGCGCCGCCTTGTCGCCGATGTGCCTGTGGGCGTCTTGCTTTCCGGAGGCCTTGATTCATCGCTCGTCGTAGGTTTGCTGAGCGAGCTTGGCCAAAAAAATATCAGTACATTTTCCGTGGGCTTTGAAGATGTGGCCGAGGAAGAGGGCAATGAGTTCCGCTATTCCGATATTATTGCCGCGCGTTATAATACCGACCATCACAAAATTAATGTGGACCACACAGAGCTTCGCGGTAATCTTTCGGCCTGCGTCAAAGCCATGGCCGAGCCGATGGTGAGCCATGATGTGATCGGTTTTTACCTGCTCTCTCGTGAAGTCAGCAAGCATGTGAAAGTGGTGCAAAGCGGGCAAGGCGCCGATGAGGTATTTGCTGGCTATCATTGGTATCCGCCGCTTATGGGCGTTACGGATGGATCTGAAGTTGCGCAATATTCTTCCGTATTTTTTGATCGTAATTTTGATGAATATAAATCCATCGTGAATAAGGATTATGTGGGCGAGGATCATGCGCTGAACTTTGTGAACGATCATTTCGCCAAGCCTAATATTCTTGATCCTATTGATAAGGCGCTGCGCCTTGATACCTCGATCATGCTGGTGGATGATCCTGTTAAGCGCGTTGATAACATGACGATGGCCTGGGGGCTAGAGGCGCGCGTACCGTTTCTCGATCATGATCTGGTTGAGATGGCCGCAAAAATTCCGGCGCAATTTAAAGTGCCCGATGGTGGTAAGCACGTCTTGAAGCAGGTGGGCCGCCGCATTATTCCTTCTGAAGTTATTGACCGCCCTAAGGGCTATTTCCCCGTGCCAGCGCTTAAATATCTGGACGGAGAATATCTGGATATGGCGCGCGGTATATTGGATCAGAAGGCGGCCAAAGACCGCGGCCTTTTTGACCAAAGCTATGTAGACATGTTATTTAAAGCACCAATGGAACATCTTACGCCGCTGAGAGGTTCTAAATTATGGCAGATAACGCTGCTAGAATATTGGCTGCAGGAACAAGGAATATGAGCAAAGAAAATCAAAATCAAGATGATATTTATAATCCTGAAACATCGCCCAGTTTAAAAAGTTGGGGCGAGCCTGCCGAGCTACCCAAAGAAGATATAGCGATTGATTGTGGCTGGGGACGTTTGCTCTTTGCGCATACTTTCAAAAGCAATGAAGACATCGCGGCTCTTTTGAAAGAGGAAGGCGATGGAGCGCGTGATGTCGCGCTTTATATCCGCGATCCGCAAGTTGTCATTGCCAATGCGCCGCAAGAATTGTTCATCGACCCATCTTATACATTTCGTTTGGTGCTGGACGCCTACGAGCCTTTGAGAGAAGGTAAGGGCGCTTTTTCTATCCGCTTGATCGATACGGATGAAGATGTTGACTCTATCAACCGCATATATCAATCCCGAAATATGGTTCCGGTTCATCCTGATTATATTAAAGAAACCTACAAAGGCAGATCAATTAAATATTGGGTTGTAACCGATGATGAGAGCGGGATCGTTATCGCCGTTTGTATGGGTATAGATCACAAGCTCGCTTTTGATGACCCAGAAAATGGATCAAGTTTTTGGTCTTTGGCGGTTGATCCGCAGGCGCGCCATCCTGGCATTGGTTTGCAACTCGTACAACATGTCGCCGCCTTTTTCAAAGAGCAGGGGCGTGCCTTTATGGATTTATCGGTCATGCACAGCAATGAAGAGGCGATTAATCTATATAAGAAACTTGGTTTTGTTCAGATACCTGTTTTTTGCATTAAGAATAAAAATGCCATAAACGAGAATTTGTTTAGTGGGCCGGAGCTCGAAGAAAAGCTCAACCCCTATGCGATGATTATTATAGACGAGGCCAGAAAGCGCGGCATTCGCGTTGATGTTTTGGACCCGATTGATAATTACTTTAAATTATCGAGCGGCGGTACGAGCGTTGTGTGCCGTGAGTCCTTGACCGAATTGACGTCCTCGATTGCGATGAGCTGCTGCGCGGATAAAAAGACGACGATACGTTTGCTTAAAAATGCCGGGCTGAAAGTGCCTGATCAAAAACTGGCAGGTAAGCCCGCCGATAATCATGCGTTCTTGAAAAAGCATGGCTCCGTTGTAGTGAAGCCCTCCATAGGTGAGCAGGGCGCAGGAATTACTGTAGACGTTAAGACAATCAATGAATTGGAAACGGCCATTAATTTTGCCAAACAGGTCGGCCACAATGTTTTGCTCGAGCAGATGATGGCGGGGCAGGATTTGCGCATTATCGTGATTAATTACGAAGTTGTCGCTGCTGCGCTCCGTAAACCGCCGACAATTGTCGGTGACGGCGAGCATACAATATTGCAGCTTGTTAAAAAGCAAAGCCGTCGGCGCGAGCAAGCCACACAAGGCGAGAGCAAAATTCCGGTTGATGAAGAATTGCGCCGCACCGTGCATAATGGTGGCTATATTCTTGATGATATTTTACCCAAAGGTGAAGAGCTTTTGGTACGCAAGGCGGCCAATCTTCATGTCGGCGGGACGATCCATGATGTGACAGACGAACTGCATCCCGAGCTTATCGAGGCCGCAAAAAAGGCGGCGCTTGTTTTGGATATTCCTGTGACGGGCCTTGATTTTATTGTGCCGTCGCCGTCCGAGCCCGATTACGTTATCATTGAAGCCAATGAGCGCCCCGGCCTTGCCAATCACGAACCGCAACCGACAGCGGAGCGTTTTGTCGATTTCCTTTTCCCCCAAAGTATAGCTAGAGATAAATGACCATAAAAATTGATACTGATTACTTGCAAAAAATGCTGGTGAATCTTTTAAATATTCCAAGCCCGACAGGGTTCACAGATCAAGTCGTTCATTATGTCAGTGCGGAGCTGGAGCATTTGGGCACGCCTTTCGAGCTGACGCGCCGCGGCGCTATTCGTGCAACGTTGGAAGGAAAGCAGCGCTCTCCCGATAGAGCCACGGTCACGCATCTCGATACGCTGGGCGCGATGGTTAAATCGCTCAAGGATAATGGCAGGTTGGAGATCGTGATGATCGGTCATTGGTCGGCGCGTTTTGCCGAGGGCGCGCGCGTGACGATATACACTGATAACAAATTTTACCGCGGAACGATATTGCCGCTCAAGGCTTCTGGTCATGTTTATAATGAGGAAGTCGATACCCAGCCTGTTTCTTGGGATAACCTAGAGATCCGCGTCGATGAAAAAGTTCAGAATAAAGATGATTTGAACGCGCTCGGTTTTAACGTCGGGGACTACGTAGCAATTGATACCAACCCCGAAATTACCGAGAGCGGCTTTATTAAGGCGCGGCACCTGGATAATAAGGCGGGCGTGGCCTGTCAACTTGCGGCTATAAAGGCTATTCAGGAATCCGGCGTGAGTCTTCCTGTGGATTGCCACCCGCTCTTTACGATTTCGGAAGAAGAAGGCACAGGCGCGTCTTCAGTTCTGCACGGCGACGTATCCTCGATGGTGGCGATTGATAATTCGACTGTGGCGCCGGGGCAAAATTCCAAAGAAGACACCGTCATTATCGCCATGCGCGATCAGGGCGGGGTCTATGATTATCATTTGACGCATAAGCTGATTAATATTTGTGAAGATGAAAAAATTCCATATGTGCGCGATGTCTTTAAACATTATAAATCGGACGCGACATCGGCAATCTCAGCCGGAAATGACATTCGCACAGCGTTGATCTGTTTTGGCCTTGATGCCTCGCATGGTTATGAGCGTACGCATATCGACTCGCTCAAATCATTGACGCAATTAATATGTGCTTATATGACAAGCGAAACGGATATTCCTCGCGATAAAGATAAGCTCGGTCCTATTGACGGCTTTCCGCAGCAAGTCGATGTGGAGTAGTATTCCCGTAACCACTTGCGTGCGTACTTTCAAAAAGTCCTGATTTCCCTTATACTAGCGTTTTATAAACGACCTGCCTTTAGCAGTTAATCAGGGAAAATCTAATTTTGAAAAATGCAATTATATATCCTGCTGGTTTTCTGCTTTTGGCTGTTACTTACATTATAGCCGGTAAGCTGTCCTTTCTTTTGGCCATCCCGCCCGGTTTTGCTTCACCTGTCTGGCCGGCCGCCGGTATTGCACTTACTGGAGTTTTATTGGGCGGGTACAAATATTTACCGGCCGTACTTATTGGCTCTTTTGTCACCAATCTTTTAATCTCACAACAGGCGGGCGCACCACTTGATAGCGCTCTTCCCTATGCTACGGGGCTCGGCATTGCCTTCGGGGCAATGTTGCAAGCTTTTGCCGGCGCGGCTTTTGTGCGGCGTAAAATAAAGTTGCCCACGAGACTATCAAAGGAAAAAGACGTTTTTAGCCTTTTGCTGTGGGGCGGGCTTATTGGGTGCATAGTTAATGCTTGCCTCGGTCCTTTAACATTGCTTTTTGCCGGATTTATTGGGATGGACGCCCTGCCTATGACGGTAATGACGTGGTGGGTGGGCGATGTTGTCGGTGTGATATTGTTTGCCCCGATCTTGCTGATCATTATGTCTGGCAGAGTCACCTTGATCAGAAAAGTTATTGTTACCATTCCGCTGCTATTGCTATGTACAGTCGTTATCTTCGCCTTTAGCTATGCACGGAATATGGAGAACCACGCCAATCAAACTCATCTGGAGCAGGTGGCTTCGGTATATGTAGATAATTTAAATCGCAGGATGGAGGGCACGCAAGAGATCCTGAAATCCTTGCGCCGATTTTATGATGCATCCAAAAATGTCAGCCGCCAGGAATTTTCAACCTATGTGCAAGATATTTTAGCGGAGAGAAATGGTATTCAAGCTTTGGAATGGGTGCCGCGTATAACCTATGCGCAAAGAGAGCATTTTGAAGAGATGGCGCGCCAAGACGGATTTCCAGATTTTAATTTCACAGAGAATATGGACGGTGTGAACGTTGTAGCAGGCGTTCGTGATCAATATTTTCCGGTTTATTATGTCGAGCCGTATTTAGGTAATGAAATTGCCTTGGGTTTTGCACCGGGGAGTAAAAGCGCATTACGGCAAAAAACATTGGAATATGCGCGTGACAACGCAGTGCAGGCAGCGACCGGTAAAATTCAACTTATTCAAGAAGTAGACAAGCAATACGGCTTTATTATTTTTGAGCCTGTCTATGATATTTTAATGGCAACTCAAACTGTTGAGCAACGCCGCGAAGCCTTAAAGGGTTTTGTACTCGGAGTTTTTCGAATAAATGATGTTGTGGATGCCTCACTGACCGATATTGCAAAAGATAAAATCAACCTGCATATCACCGATATTAGTGAAGACGAGTCAGAGGAAAGCATCATTTATGGAAGCAAGCCTGCTGTCGTTCCCTTTTCCTATGAGGTTCCACTTGATTTCGCAGGGCGGCGCTGGATGATGGTATTTACGCCCCAGCCTGCCTTTATTCAAAATAACACGGGCTGGCATTTATGGGGCGTATTGATCGGGGGGCTATTGTTCTCCGGGATTTTTGGCGCCTTTTTGCTTATAGTATCAGCCCAAACTGAAACAGAGATACGCGAATTACATAAGGAAAATTTCGAAGAGAAAAGCGCGAAATTTTACATTATTCCTGTTTTAAGCGGCTGTCTAACAATGGCTTTGACGTTCATTTTATTTTTGCAGGTCGAACGCCAGCAATACAATAATTACACAGAAATCTTAAGGCAGCAGCACACTTTGATCCGTCAGATTATTGAAGATAGTGTTAAAAATTCAGTAATAGCCTTGCGGAGGATGGGGCAGCGCTGGGAATCTAGCGGCGGTACGCCTCTTGATCAATGGAAATCCGATGCCTTTCACTATGTCAAAGATAACCGCGCGCTGACGACTGTAGAATGGGTTGATAAAAACTATTATGTGCGCTGGATTGAACCGTTGGAAGGTAATGAAAAAGCCGTAGGCATGGATATTGCTTTTGATGCCGGGCGGAGAAAAGCACTCAA
>JBBKXC010000015.1:0-4453 GCA_037969275.1 Bdellovibrionales bacterium
ACCGTTTATTGTAGTTTTGGTCAAGTTTTACTTCACTAACTCGCTTAATTTTTTTCAGGAGAACTGTGCCCCGTGTCTGCTCACGCCCTAAAATTCAAAACTCCCAACGATTTACTCAAATTCATTAAGGAGCAAGAAATCCAGTATATCGACCTTAATTTCACGGATTTGCGCGGAAAATGGCAGCACACAACCGAGCATTACAGCGTCTTTGATGCCGATAAGATCGAAAACGGCATTTATTTTGATGGCTCGTCCATTGCCGGTTGGAAAGCCATAAACGAATCGGACATGGCTATCATTCCTGACATCACCAAAGTTTGCCTTGATCCGTTTGCTGCTCAAAAGACAATCAAGATCTTTTGTGACGTGTATGATCCAATAACCAATAAGCCTTACGAATGTGACCCGCGATTTGTGGCCAAATCGGCGGAAAAATACTTGAGTAAATCCGGAGTAAGCGACACATGTTATTTTGGACCAGAAGCAGAGTTTTTTGTTTTTGAAGATGTTCAGATTCATGCAGACAGCCACAACATCGGCTTCAAAGTTGACAGTGTTGAGGGGCCTTATAACAGCGGGCGCGTCTATCCTGATGGTAATATGGGCCATCGCCCGGGACTAAAGGGCGGCTACTTCCCTGAAAGTCCGGTAGACAGCCTTTCTGATATTCGCGGTGAAATGGTTACCGTCATGGCTAATATGGGCGTTCAGGTTGAAAAGCACCATCATGAAGTGGCACCTAGCCAGTGCGAAATTGGCATTAAATACTCAACCTTGACCGATAGCGCCGATAATATTCAGCTCTACAAGCATGTTGTACATAATGTCGCCCATAGCTATGGCAAGACAGCGACTTTCCTACCAAAGCCGCTTTATGGCGAAAATGGCTCCGGTATGCATGTGCACCAATCACTCTGGAAGGGCGGCAAGCCATTATTCTCGGGCAAGAGCTATGCCGACCTATCGGATACCGCCCTTTATTATATTGGCGGAATAATCAAGCATGCACGGGCGCTTAACGCCTTTACTAATCCCTCTACAAATAGCTATAAGCGCCTTGTGCCAGGCTATGAAGCGCCAGTATTACTAGCTTACTCCGCGCGCAACCGCTCTGCTGCCTGCCGCATACCTGTATCCCCTACCCCGAACTCTAAACGAATCGAGATTCGTTTTCCTGACCCTGTCGCCAATCCATATCTTGCCTTTGCCGCTATGCTCATGGCTGGGCTGGATGGCGTGGAAAACAAAATCCACCCTGGCGAGGCCATGGACAAAAACCTTTATGATTTACCCAAAGATGAAATCTCGCAAATTCCGCAAGTTTGCAGGTCTTTACGCGAAGCTCTTGAGGAATTACAGGCTAATAACGCCTTCCTTCAAAAAGGCGGCGTCTTCTCACAAGCACTCATTGATTCATATATTGCTTTGAAAATGGAAGAGGTCGAGCGCTACGAAACTATGACGCACCCTATTGAATACATGATGTATTACTCATCATAAAAACGAAGGCAGATCTTATTGCTCCAGAGAGAAAGCTCTATCTTGTAGGGTTAAATTTTTCAAAATTGTATAGTACGACGTTGTATTACGAGACCATGTAAAGAAATCCTCGTCACGCGATGGCGTTAGCATAGATATAAAGCCGTAGTAATTATCCATGGCAACAACGCCAATCCACACTTCATATTTCAAGCTTTTATTTTGCGTATCATTGCCGTCATAGACATCGATAAAGCCGAACTCTATTTGCTTATGAAAATCCAGATCTTCTTGCGTTTCGATCATATCACCAATTACGAGGCCCTTTTTACGAAACACGAGCTTTAGATCCTCAATCTCATCCTCTAGGCTTTTCATGACAAAAGCGGATGTGAGATTAACCGTTATCTGACCATCCAATATTTGCGCATCACCAGCGCGAACATTATTAATCATGGCCTCCATACGGTCCACACTTCTGACCGGTTTGGTAACAATGCCCCATGATTCCGGATAAGAAAATTTGGCAATATCCAAAAACATATGGTCATTAAGATTTTCAATAACGGCATCTTCAGGCGAAATAAGCTCAAAAGTTTCCAATGACTGCGCGACAATTGGAGCCTCATTTTGCCAGCTTTGCGCCGGAATAATGTACTGCGCCAGAATCATACGCTTGCCGTTAATCTGCGCTATTGTCCGTGTTACAAAAGTCTCTCCCTCACGCAAATCCACATGCAGAGCCTCGACCTTATCTCTGTCATGAAATTTGAGCCCTTCTAGTGTAAAACCATTCGAAAGAACATATTGCAATAGCCACTGCTCTGCTGTGACCTCAAATTCGAGCTTCAATGCCTGCAACTGAAATTTGCTTCGCAAACTTTCAAGTCGTGGAGGACTGTAATAAACAGCAATATCTCCCAATAAATGCGCGCTCAGGTTATAGTTTGAGAGCACTCTATCATCAGGAGCGCTCCAATCTTTAGGCAATCTTATTTTATAAGCGAGTGACTTATCACCAAAAGGCATTTCATTTTGTAAAAAAGAGTTCTCAATAAACTCTTGGTCGGGAATCCTGGTATATGTCGGCATCTCTTTACCAAAGAGCTCTTTGATTCTTTGCGCATGAGCCTGATAGCTTTGTCCGCAAAGCAAGGAGATCACTAAAACCATACAAAAAATGTAAGTGGCTACCTGGCTTTTAATAATCATGCGTTCTTCCTTGGTTGATGCTTTTAGGTGCTTATTAATGTTACGTATTCCAAAAGCTATACCCTTTGATTTTATCACAAATTTATTCTTCAACAGGCATTTTTTTCGCAAAACACGCTTTAGGATTGATTTATGAGCGCTAAGGCTCTAATCATTCTAATAGATTTTCAGCCATTTCTAGATGTTTAGGGTCATCCATGTCCGATCTTTTCGCAGCCAAAAAAAATTCAGAGCAAAGCTACGGCGCTTCGGAAATTGAAGTCCTTGAAGGGTTAGAGCCCGTCCGTAAACGCCCCGGGATGTATATTGGTGGAACTGACGAGCGCGCGCTACATCACCTCGTTAGCGAGATTCTCGATAACTCCATGGATGAGGCTGTCGCCGGTCATGCTGATTGGATTGAAATGCATGTTATGGAAGACAACAATATTATCGTTCGCGATAATGGCCGCGGTATTCCAGTAGACGAACACCCGAAATACCCTGGAAAATCAGCGCTCGAAGTCATCATGACAACGCTGCACTCCGGCGGTAAATTCAGCAACAAAGCCTATCAAACATCAGGCGGTCTGCACGGCGTTGGTATTTCTGTCGTCAATGCGCTAAGCGATGATATGTGGGTCGAGGTTGCGCGCGATAAAAAGCTTTATAAGCAATCTTTTAGCCGTGGCCTAGCCACCGGAAAGCTGGAAAACCTTGGCGCGGTTCATAACCGCCGCGGCACATCTGTCGGCTTTCATCCCGACCCCGAAATTTTTGGGAATAAAATAAGCTTTAAGCCTGCATGGCTCTACAAAATGGCGCGCTCAAAAGCCTATCTTTTTTCAGGCGTCGAAATACGCTGGAAATGCGATCCTTCACTTTTGGATGAAGGCAGCAAAGTACCTGCAGAAGAAACAATTCACTTCCCCGGCGGTTTAAAAGACTTTTTGGACGCTTCTATGAAGGGCAGAAGGCTTGTCATAGAAAACAGTTTTCATGGGAAAGCCGTGCTCCCCGATAATCAAGGGCGCGTTGAGTTTGCGGTAACTTGGCCCAATGACGGCGAAGGGTTCTCGCACTCCTATTGTAATACCATCCCAACTCCGCAAGGCGGTACACATGAAAGCGGACTTCGCACGGCTTTAGCCCGCGGTATCCGCACATATGGCGAAATGACAGGCGTTAAAAAAACAGCCATGATTACTGCTGAAGATGTGGTTGGCGGCGCCTCTGTCGTTTTATCCGTCTTTATTAAAGACCCGCAGTTCCAAGGGCAAACGAAAGAAAAATTGGCGAGCGCTGAGGTTTCCAAATGGGTTGATACCGCCATTAAAGATCATTTCGACCACTGGCTCTCGAACGATCCGGCTTCCTCATCAAAATTGTTGGAAACGCTCATTGAGCGCGCCGAAGAGCGTCAACGCCGCCGCGATGACAAAGCCATGGCCAGAAAAAGTGCCACGAAAAAACTCCGCCTCCCCGGTAAGCTCGCAGATTGTAGCCGTGCTGATGCGGACGATACCGAGCTGTTTATTGTTGAGGGCGATAGCGCGGGCGGCTCTGCCAAACAAGGTCGCAACCGTGAAACACAGGCCATTCTTCCCTTACGTGGAAAAATCCTGAACGTTGTGAGTGCGACAAATGACAAGGTGCGCGGAAATCTGGAAATCCAAGATTTGATTCTGGCTCTAGGCTGCGGTTCAGGTAAAGATTTTGACTTAAGCAAGCTACGTTATGAGCGCATTATCGTTATGACCGATGCGGATGTCGATGGCGC
>JBBKXC010000016.1:0-3820 GCA_037969275.1 Bdellovibrionales bacterium
GCCAAAGTAGATTTCAGATCTCCTTTAGCACCGCCGCCAGATGATTTTTGTGACATAAATTTATTCGCATCAAAGCGCTCGGACGCAAGATTGAGCGCCACCATAGGCTTTGCATTCTCTGCGCCAGGCTTAAAGACGAGCGCGCCTGAAAGCTGCGTATCATCTAGCTTAAGCGCCATATCGCGCACCGAAGTCGCTCCTCCACTCTCGGCAGCAAGCACACCTTTAAAGCTTACATTCTTGACCTTGGCCAATTCAGGAATATCGATAAAGCTGCCAAAGGCTGGTTGGTTGGATTTCAAATCCAGCTTCAGTTTCATAGGGTTCATATCACCATCAACTGCGCCCTCAAAGCGCCCATCTCCAATAGCAATGGCGGCATTACGAAAGGAAAACTTCTCGGCGCTCGCTGTTAATATGCCTTTAGCATCAAGCGGCGCGTCCTTTAGCACTGTTGAAGCAATCCCCATCTGCTCTAACAAAGTCGCCATATTGGGTGACACTATTTGCGCTTCACCCTGAACCCCAAATGCACCATCAAGATCAACTACGCCAGAGTATTTAAGCTGCACATCATCCGGCATGACCTTCACTTCTGCGTTTAACGGAACTGATGAAGTATCATCGCTCAGGCGACCGGTTTTAGCCGTCAATTTCATCGTGCGCCCTGAAAGTGCTATATTACCATCAACAGCAAAGGGCCCTGAAAGGGTATCGGCTTTTAGTCCCAAATCAATATTTTCAAAAACCTGTTCTACCTTACCGTTTTCATTATAAAGCGCTATGCGCCCATCAGAGATGACCACTTTATTAAAAGCAATAGAATCCATCATGCCGCCCGCGGCTTTTTCAGTTTTCTGCTCTTCGCTTTTACCGGCCATTAAAGCATCAATCTCGGCCGTTTTCCAATTTTGTGAGCCATCGGCAAATGTTTCGATAAAAATGGACGGTTTCACAAGCTCTATGGACGTAAAATCAACCTTACCAGATAGTAACGGCCCCATAGCCAAGTTGAGATCAAGGCGCTGCAATGTTGCGAGATTTTCATACTTACCTGCTTTTGGAGATTTCACGACGACATCCACCACATAAGCGTATGGCGCTGGAAAAATTGCGATTTTCAAATCCCCGTTCAAGGCAACGTCCAAACCGGACTTTTCTTTAATCATCGCACTGGCCTGAGCCTTATACTGGTTCCAGTCAAAAAAGCTCGGCACCACCAAGAGCGCGGCAACAAGAACAACAATAATACTGAAAAGAGCAATTAGGCCGCGTTTCATAGAAATAACCTCATAAATGATTTTAATACTGGGTAGAGATGTATCAGTTACGCATCTAAAATCAAGGTATTTTGCAGAAAAAGGCGGCGTCGCTATTTTGTAAAGCGCTCCTGAAACGAGCGTACGGCATTAAAAAAATCATCCAGTTTAGGTAAAACGGCATTCTGAAATGTTCGTTGCTGGGTGCGAGGTAAAGCCGCGTATGTGTTCTGATAAATTACCCGCGTCGTATCAAGCAGGTCATTGACGCTGGATTTTTTGTTCATCACTTCATTATTGGCACTTAAAACGCGCTGCGTCAGCATTGTCACAATAGCGCGTATAGTCGGGTCACTGCGATCCAGTTTTTGCTGCAAAGTCTGGCGTGTTAAAATAATGAGATTACAATCATCAACAGCCACAACCGAAGCCGAGCGGCGTTCATCAAATATCAAAGCCATCTCGCCAAAAATCTGTCCCGACCCCAATCTGGCGAGATCAATTTTCTTTTCTTCATGCTGAGAATAGACGCGAACAGTGCCTGATTGAAGAAGATAGGCGCAATTCCCCTCTTCCCCTTGCTTGATAATTAAAGTGCCTTTAGGAACAAAACGGCGCTCAAGAATGATGGATTCGCTTTTCTTCATTCCATATTTATATCGTAAATCGTATAAGCAAAGAAGCCTTGAAAGGGCTAGACCATATATTGTCCACCATTGGCCGTCATTGTAGAGCCATTGATGAAGCCTGCTTTTTCAGATGCTAGGAAGGACACAATCGCGGCTATCTCTGAAGGCTGCCCCATACGCGCTGCTGGAATTCCGCGAATAATGCTGTCCAGAACTTCCTGTCGCATGGCGCTCGTCATATCTGTCTCAATATACCCCGGACAAATTGCATTGACCGTGATGCCTTTAGCGGCGCTTTCTAGAGCTAAAGACTTTGTAAAACCAATCATACCCGCCTTAGCGGCTGAATAATTCGTCTGACCGAATTGACCTTTTTGACCATTGATAGAACTAATGTTGATGATCCGCCCCGCGCCCCGCTCACGCATACCGTTAATAACGGCCTTACACATATTGAAGCAAGACGTCAGATTGGTTTCGATGACAGCATGCCAGCTCTCGATCGGCATTTTATGGAGCGTTGCATCTTTTGTAATACCGGCATTGTTCACCAGCACAGCAACCGGGCCAAGGTCGCTCTCGATTTGTTCGATCCATTTCTCGCATGATTCATAATCCGCTACGTCGAATTTATACGCCTTATGGCCTGTTTCATCGCGAAATTTCTGCGCGGCTTCTTCATTGCCATGATAAATAGCAGCGACCTTATAACCATCCGCAATCAATGCCTTTGAAATTTCATAGCCAATGCCACGCGTTCCGCCTGTTACGATTGCAACTCCACTCATCGTCAAACCTTCTCTTTAAATGTCTAATAAAAATACTAAGCTACTTTTTTCCAGTCTTGCCCCTGTGCGCGCTCAACGCACATAGCAATCCCCATGCCACCGCCAATACACAACGTCACGAGACCTTTTTGTACGTCACGACGCGCCATCTCATGCAACAATGTCACAAGAACGCGCGTACCAGATGCACCGATAGGGTGACCCAAGGAAATAGCCCCACCATTGACATTTGTTTTGGCCGGATCAAACCCCATTTCTTTCATAACGCAACAAGCTTGCGCCGCAAAAGCTTCATTTGATTCAACCAAATCAAGGTCAGAAACTTTCCAGCCCGCCTTTTCCAGTGCTTTGCGTGATGCAGGAATTGGCCCTGTACCCATAACTGCCGGATCAACGCCCGCCGTAGCCCAAGACGCAATGCGCGCAAGAGGTACGAGCCCGCGTTTTGTTGCTTCACTTTGACGCATCAATACAACGGCAGCTGCGCCGTCATTAATACCCGACGCATTACCGGCCGTTACTGTCCCATCCTTTTTAAAAGCAGGACGCAATTTGCCGAGCATTTCACTCGTCACACCAGCGCGCGGAAATTCATCCTTATCTATAATGATGTCTTCTTTACGTGTTTTGATAGTTACCGGCACGATCTCGGCGGCAAATTTATTATCATTAATCGCGGCCTCGGTGCGGTTTTGAGATTGTGCAGCAAAAGCGTCCTGATCATCCCGCGTAACTTGATATTTCTCAGCAATGTTTTCAGCAGTAACGCCCATGTGATAGTCATTAAATCCATCCCAAAGCCCGTCCTTAATCATTGTGTCAGCCATCTCGACATTACCGAATTTCACGCCATTGCGCATCTGGACGCAGTGCGGTGAATTGCTCATGCTTTCCTGCCCGCCCGCAACAACAATAGCGCTGTCGCCACTCAAAATCGCTTGCATGCCTAAGGCAACAGAGCGAAGGCCGGAGCCGCAAACCTGATTAATAGTAAGCGCCGTTTTGTCCTGTGGTATGCCGGCATGAATTGCGGCTTGACGCGCTGGATTTTGGCCGGCGCCAGCGGTAAGAACTTGCCCCATAATCACATCATCCACTTCATCTGCTTTAACACCGGAATCAAGCAGCACAGCCTTGATAATAT
>JBBKXC010000017.1:0-2814 GCA_037969275.1 Bdellovibrionales bacterium
GAAAAAGCCTACGAAGCTATTGCGGAATCTCTGCCTGATCTTGTTATCCTAGATATTTGGCTCCAAGGCAGTGAGCATGACGGGCTTCAAATCCTTGATGGCTTAAAAGCCGAGCACCCATTTATGCCGATATTGATGATTAGCGGTCATGGGACAATTGAGACAGCCGTTTCCGCTATTAAACAGGGCGCTTACGATTTCATTGAAAAGCCATTTAAATCCGACCGCCTGATATTCATGATCCAGCGCGCTTTGGAAACCGCTAACCTCAAGCAGGAAAATGCGACGCTGCGCCAGAAAGTCGATGCGAGCTTCAAATTTCTAGGCAAATCAACCGCGACCGCTAATCTCATGCAAATCCTTAAGCGTGTAGGGCCGACAAATAGCCGTATTCTTATTACAGGTGAACCGGGAAGCGGTAAGGAAGTTGCCGCTCGCTATGTACATCAGAATTCGAACCGCGCTAATAAGCCCTTTATGGTGTTGTCCTGCGCAAATCTTCGCCCCGAGCGTCTCGAGATCGAACTTTTTGGTGTTGCCGAAAACAGTAATGGTACCGAGGCCGCCTATACAGGCATCCTTGAAAAAGCCAATGGCGGCACGCTTCTGCTGGATGAAGTGGCCGATATGCCACTTGAAACACAAGGAAAAATCGTCCGCGTCCTGCAAAATCAGAGCTTTTATAAAATCGGCGGTGACAAAGCCATTGAAGTAGATGTCCGCATAATTGCCTCCACCAATAAATCACTTGATGAGCAAATCGAGCAAGGCACATTCCGCCAAGACCTTTATTACCGCCTGAATGTTGTTCCTGTGCAAATTCCACCGCTACGCGAACGCGCTTCGGATATTCCGGTACTCGTCGAGTATTTTGCAGAAAATCTAGCCGCTAATTTTGGCGTTAGTATTCCAGCTTTTTCGGAAGATGCCCTCTATGCTTTGAAGGGATATAATTGGCCGGGCAATATACGCCAACTGAAAAATGTTATTGAATGGGTCATGATTATGAATGGCAATATACCTGAAGGCGGCTATAGCGCCAGCGACCTTCATCCTGATGTTACGGGCCTCCCGAGAAGCACACAAGATAACAATGGTAGGGAAAACCCTATCGAATTCAACGGGAGCGCGGAGCTTATGAAATTGCCTCTGCGCGATGCTCGCGAAAGCTTTGAGCGCCTTTACCTTTCGGCGCAGATTGATAAATTTGGCGGCAATATCTCTAAAACGGCACAATTTATCGGTATGGAGCGCTCGGCATTGCATCGTAAATTGAAATCTCTGGAAATAGCCACCACGGAAAAAGATGAAACCCCAGAAAAACCAACCGCTTCCTCAGCGAGCGCCGAAGATCAACATACAAGAAAAAGGGCGTAAATCATGCGCGTTATTATTTGCGGAGCCGGACAGGTCGGTTACAGCATTGCCTCTTATCTCGCCCGCGAGGAAAATGACGTTACCGTCATTGATAAAAATGGCCGCTTGATTTCCCAAATCAATGACGAGCTCGATGTTAACGGTATCACCGGACATGCCTCAAACCCCGACGTTTTAAGCGCTGCCGGGGCGAATGAAGCCGACATGATTATCGCGGTTACCCATTCGGATGAGGTGAATATGGTGGCCTGTCAGGTCGCGCATTCTTTATTCGGCGTTCCCAAAAAAATTGCCCGTATACGCGAGCAAGACTATCTAAGACCTGCATGGTCAAACCTTTTTAGCCGCGCGCACATGCCTATCGATGTGATTATTTCGCCAGAGCAGGTTATTGCCGAAGACATCTTCCAGCGCCTTTCCGTGCCAGGAACAACATTTGTTATATCGCTCGCCAAGGGTAAAATGCACATGGTCGGTGTAATTTGCCGCCCGGACTGTCCCGTTGTTAACACCCCAATTCAGCAGCTGGAGTACCTTTTCCCAGAGCTGGCCTTTAAGGTCATGGCAATATTGCGCAACAATAAGCCGATAATTCCAGGCCCTAATGACCAAATTGAAGTGGGCGATGAGGTTTATTTCCTTTCCGACACCCGCCACCTTAGCCGCGTTCTAGCCGCCTTTGGCCATGAAGAGCGTGAAGCACGCCGCATTGTCATTGCCGGCGGTGGTAGCGTTGGTTACGGCTTGGCCAAGCTACTCATCAAACAAGGCCGCGGCACGCAATTAAAAATTATTGAACACAATGAAGAGCGCGCAGAATTTCTAAGCGAGCACCTCGATAATGTTATTGTATTACGCGGAAATGGCCTAGATAAGGACATTTTAGAAGAGGCATCTATTGAAAATGTTGAAACCCTTGTCGCAGTCACGAATAACGATGAAAGCAATATTCTAGGCTCACTTCTAGCAAAGCAATATGGCTGTGAGCGTGTTATTACACTTGTAAATAATAACTCATACACCCCCTTGATTGGCCCTCTGGGCATTGATGCCATGGTATCGCCACGTTCTACAATCGTCTCTACTATCATGCAGCATGTCAGAAGAGGCCGTATTCGCGGCTTGCACAATCTGCGCGATGGCTTTGCCGAGGTTTTTGAAGCAGAAGTCTCGGAAACAAGCGCTATGGTTAATCGCAATATAGAAGATATTACACTTCCGCCAAATGTTATACTGGGCGGCATTATCCGCGAGGAAGATGTCAGCATTCCTAAGCCGCGTGATATGATACGTGCCGGTGATGTCCTCATTATTCTCGCCACGCAAGAACAAGCTAAAACCGTGGAAAAAATGTTCTCAGTTCAGGTTGATTTATTCTAAATACGAAAGCTTAAAACGCATGCCGCGCACCGCCTATGTTAACGGTCAATATATCCC
>JBBKXC010000018.1:0-6528 GCA_037969275.1 Bdellovibrionales bacterium
TGGATATTGCAGGAACGGCTTGGATTAAAGGTGATCTGCCGACCGTACCGAAATATGCCACGGGCTTTGGTGTACGTGTTCTTGATCGCTTCATCGCGGAGAATTATGAGAGCTAAAACCTCTAATACGCTGCGTAAGCCTGCCCGCATTTCAAACGCTTCCGCCTTGCTGGATGCGGGTTTGATCGCGCCGGAGCAATTTGAAGATGTGAAGCGAGTGGGCGAGAATCTGGCAATAGGCTTGAGCCCTCATATTACTAAAATTCTACAAGATCAGCCACATAACGAGGCGCTACGCCGCCAATATATTCCCGATATAAATGAGATGCGCATTAGTGGCTTCGAGCTTGGTGATCCGATAGGTGATAAGGCGCATACACCCGTCAAAGGCATTGTCCATCGCTATCCTGACCGCGTTCTCTTAAAGGTGGCGAGCGCATGCGCCGTATATTGCCGTTATTGTTTCAGGCGCGAAATGATCGGCCCTAAAGCCGCCGAAGAAAACTTAAGCGCGGCTGAGCGTGAAGCTGCGCTGGATTACATCCGTAACACACCAGAAATCTGGGAAGTGATTTTAACAGGCGGTGATCCTTTTATTTTAAACGCGCGTCATATGCGTGAATGGCTTGAGGCGCTCTCAATGATTGAGCACGTACAGATTGTACGTATACATACGCGCATTCCCGTGGCCGACCCTGATCGCTTGAACGAGGAGTATTTGGAGATGCTGCGCGACAGTTGCGCTAAGCCGCTTTATATCGTCATTCACGCCAATCATGCCGATGAGATTTCGCCCGAAGTTGAATGTGTTTTAAAAGGGCTCCATGGTGCTGGCTGTACTCTTTTATCGCAAAGTGTACTTCTGCGCGGCGTGAATGATACTGAAAAGGCGTTGGTCAATTTATTCCGCAAACTGGTGAGTGTACGTGTTAAGCCTTATTATCTCCACCATCCTGATATGGCGCGGGGGACGGGGCATTTCCGCGTGAGCCTCAAGGAAGGACTTATTCTTTATAGGTCGCTGCTTGGGAAAATATCGGGTCTGTGTCAGCCGCATTACATGCTGGATATTCCGGGCGGCTTTGGTAAAACGCCGATAAATGATACGAATGTCTCCGAAATTGATAAGGGACACTACCGAGTCGAAGATTATCAGGGGCAAATTCACAGTTATTTTGATGACCCCGTAGGAAAGTAATATGAGCGAGATCAGATTTTATCACCTTCAAAGCCAAAATATAGAAGTCGCCTTGCCGGCTTTGATCGGAAAGGCCTATGAAAACGGCCATAAAATTATTGTTAAAGCACCTGAGGCGCAGATCGAAAAATTAAGCGCTGCGCTTTGGACAACCCGCCCCGAAAGCTTCTTGCCGCATGGTTCGAAAAAGGAAGGTTCTGCGGAAGATCAGCCGATTTGGCTCAGCCCCGAAGATGAAAACCCGAATGGCGCGGATGTGCTGATCCTGACGCATAATCTGGAATCATCGCAAATTGATGATTTTAAGCTCTGCTGTGATGTTTTTGATGGGCGCAGCGACGAAGACGTGCAGGCGGCGCGTACACGCTGGCAGGCGTATAAAGACGCCGGACATGACGTGACCTACTGGCAGCAAACCCCGCAAGGTGGCTGGGATAAAAAAGCTTAATGTATTCAAAAGCTAAAGCGCTTAATTTCCAATAAGTTTTTTGTTGGGATCGTAGGGCATGCGCACCGTGACGGTTGTACCCTCGTTTATCACTGAATCCAGCAATAAAGTGCCTTGGTGCATTTCTACTAATTCTTTAGTGATCGCAAGTCCTAGGCCAGAGCCTTCATGCTCGCGCGCATAGGAAGATGATGCTTGCTCGAAGGGGCGCAAAATACATTGCAGTTTATTTGCCGGAATACCAATTCCTTCATCGCGCACCTTAATAGATATAAACTCGGCGCGCTCATTACACTCAAGCCAGATATGGCCGCCATCATTCGAAAACTTCACGGCGTTAGAGAGCAAATTAAGAATAATCTGCATAAAGGCGCGGCGATCGGCAATTATATTTAAATCTTCGTTGGTCAGGGCATCGGTAATAACCTTGATACCGCATTCCTGCGCGCGGCCTTCCATCATATGGACGGCGAGTTTGATCGTTTTATTGACATTAATCTCTTCCAGATCAAGCTCATGCTTGCCCGCTTCGATTTTGGACATATCCAGAATATCGCTAATGAGGTCAAGCAAATGCTCTCCGCTCTCGCGGATACCGGCGATGTAATCCAGATATTTTTCAGTGCCGATAGGGCCAAGTAATTGCCTTTGCATCATCTCTGAAAAACCGATAATAGCGTTTAAGGGTGTGCGTAGCTCATGGCTCATATTGGCGAGAAATTGGGATTTGGCAGCGTAAGCGCGCTCGGCTGAATCTTTGGCTTCTTTAAGCTCGCGCTCATAGAGCATCCGCTCGGTCATGTCTTGCATGATGCCGTAAAGCGCAATGACATCGCCCTCGCTATCGCGTTCGCAGCGGCCTTCACAGCGTATGTAGCGGATATCGCCGCCGGGGCGCACAACGCGAAACTCCATGTCATAGTCGTTTTGTTCGATAATCGCGCGCTGAAATCCTTGCACAACGCGGCCAACATCGCGGCGATGCACCATGGAGTTGAGCGAGTGAATGCTGGGGGAAAAATCATCGCGGGCTACGCCGAAAATGCGGAAAATCTGGTCAGACCATTCGATACTATCGCGGCCAACTGCCCAGCGCCAGCGCCCCATGCGGCCAATTATTTCGGCCTCCATAAGCTCTTTTTCGCGCTTAAAAAGCTCTTCTTCATGGTTTTTTGTGGCGGTGACATTGTGGCCTACGCAGTAAATATAGCCGCCGCGGTGCTGCAGTCGCCATTCCATCCAATAAGATTTGCTTTGCTCGCTTCGGCCTTGGGCTTCGAAATCTACCACGCCGATATTGGCGTCATCATGCACTGTGATGCCTTGTAAATAATTACGGATTGAGGCGCGCTCGGTTTCGTCAAATAAATCCATCAGCGTTAGTTTCAGGAATGTTTCCGCATTATAACCAAACAAGCGGTGGAAACTTTTATTGACGCGGATCAGATTAGCATTCTCATCGGCAACAATCATAACCTCGCTGGTCATATTGAGGAAATTGCGCAAATCCTCAACACCTTCAAGGCTGCCAAGCGCGGTCTGGAGCTGCTCTTCCGCTGGTGGGCCTTGCGGTATTTCGCTGGCAATCAAGGTGCGCGTGCCGTCGCTGGTATCAACCCAATCAAAATGAAAAACGAGAGGAATGGTGTCATTGCGTAAATAAATTACATGCGGGCCGGATTCGATTTGACTGAAATCGGTTTCATCTTGCAAGCGGATAATGCTCGAGGCTTCGGGCGCGCTGTCCTCTTCGAGCTGAGCTAAAATGCGAAATTCGGGGTTGGCGTGCAGTATTCTTCCATTATCGCCAACGGCAAAACGCGCAGCGCTATCGGCTTGTTCCTGCGGCGCTTCGGCTGCAGAATCAAAGATCTGAAAGTTCAGCGGATTTTTTGGTGGTGCGTTCAAGGTTGGAGCCTGCGAGTTACAATTATCCCGATACCATAATTGATTTGCAGATGGGCATCAAGTTTAAGCGCCTTAGAAAAAGAAAAGGCCGTGCATAATTATTTGCACGGCCTTAGGTTTTCCTACGAGGAAACTTAGTATTTTACAGCGCAGCCATAAGGAGCTGTTGAACTTGTCACAATGGCTTCACCAGCAATGAGGGAATTAACCGCGGCCATTACATAGTTTTCAGCGCCTTCGATTGTTTCAGGCTTAGGGCTTGAATCACTGTCGATAGCGCCCGCATAGGCTACATTGCCCTCTGCGTCGATCACAAACATATGCGGCGTTGTTTTGGCTTCGTATGTTTTGCCGATTGTTCCTGATGCATCAAGAACTACAGCAGATTGCTCTGATTTAAAGCCTTCGAAATCTGTTTTGGCTTCTTCAGGGGTTACGAAGCCTTGCTTGCCTTCAGCTGAGGAAATAATGGTTACCCATTCTACGCCTTCGGCTTTGGCTTCGGTTTGTAACTTCTGCATATTGCCACTGTCATAGTGTTTTTGCACAAAAGGGCAGCCCTTATTGAACCATTCCAGAACAACGATCTTGCCTTTGTGATCGGCAAGGTTAAAGGCGTTGCCGTTGATGTCTGTAGCTTCTATGGCGGGGGCAGGTTTGCCAATTTCTACGGCGGCTTTGGCCGGCATAATGGCCATAGCCAATACGATAACGGCCATTAAATAGGGTAGGGTTCTTGCAATCATTTTGATTTCTCCATGTGTAGATTACGTTTTAAAAAAAGATACTCAAGTTCCGCTTACGGCCTCTGCAATGATGCCGGGCGTTAAAATTTGCGGCAGGACAGCGGGCTCTGGTCTAACTCCGTTTACTGCGCTAGGCGGTGCGTAATAAACATAGATCGGCACGCCGTTTCTACCAAATGCGTCTAGATACTCAGTTATGACGGGGTCTTGGTTTGTCCAGTCACCTATAAGATATTGTACGTTCCTATCCGCAAAAACCTTCTTTGTGGATTGAATATTTATTGAAGTCGCGTGATTAACTTTACAGGTTATGCACCAAGCCGCCGTCATCTCAACAAAAACAGGGCGATCACTGGCCAGCGCGCTCGCCAGTTTTTCCTGAGAAAATGTCTCGCCAAAGGCGTGGGCGGATAGTGATGGCTGCAGCGGCGCGTCTTTCCCTGGTAAAAAGGCTAATGAGGCCAATCCAAAAAGAATGGCCAAGGCGATCAGCGTTTTTCTGCGGCCCCCTGCGGCGGGTAAAAGCTTTAAGAGCCAGAGCGCAAAGGCGATGCAGATCATGCCAAGCAAAATGCCAAAGACGCCAAACGGGCCTGATTGCTGCGCGAGTATCCACACCAGCCACGCGGCAAAGCCGAACATAGGAAAGGCAAGGAATTGGCGGAATGTTTCCATCCATGCGCCGGGTTTAGGCAGGCGTTTTTGCAACGCTGGAATAAAGGCCAGCAGCAGATAGGGTAGCGCAAGACCAAAGCCAAGCGCTGCAAATATGCTCAAAGACACATGGGCGGGTTGGAGCAGGGCATAACCTATCGCAATCCCCATAAAGGGCGCGGTGCAAGGTGTAGCGACTATCGTGGCCAATATGCCTGTGAAGAATGAGCCGGTGAGCCCTTCCTTACGGGCTAGATCATTGCCGACATTACCAAAGCGCCCCGATATATCGAAAAAGCCCGAGAGATTGAGGCCGATCACAAATAAAAGATAAGCCAGAAGGCTGATGATGATCGGGTTTTGAAGCTGGAAGCCCCAACCGATTTGCGCACCGCCGCTTTGGAGCGCGATCAATATGGTCGCAATCGCCAAAAAGCTTAAAATGACGCCAAGCGTATAAGCAACACCGTGCAGGCGCGCAAGGCCGTGATCTTTATCGGCAATTTTAACAAGGCTGAGCGCTTTCAAAGACAGCACAGGGAAAACGCAGGGCATGAGGTTGAGCACGAGACCGCCAAGAACGGCCATAATAAGCGCGGTTAGAAACCCTGTAGATGCTGTGCGCGTTTTTTCGCTGTTAATTATACCAGTGGGCGCGGCTTGCGCATTAATAGCGGCGGCCGCCAGCGATTGCGCCTTAAAGGAGATGGCTCTGAAATTACCACCCTTATCTTCATAAGTGAGCAAGCCAAAAAGCGTTTCTATTTCTTCAATGGGGCGCTCGCCCAGCTTTTGCGAAATGACGATTATATTATCTTGATAGGCGGTTTCAGCTGGCGCGGCGTTCTCAACGATGCCCCAATCGGAGGGGATGAACTGCAGGCTGCTTTGCTCGATACCAGCCAGAAATTCGGGTGCGGCTTCGATGCTTAAAACAAGGTTGCCATTAATGCTCGAAAACTCGGCCTCCCAATCTTGCGCAACGGGCCATTGCGCCATGGTTTGTTCGAAATAGGCGCTGTTATCTTCTTCCGTGATATTGGGATCATTCAGTATAATTTCGAATGTGCCGTATTCGGGGACGCAAATATCTTTGCAGACGAGCGCTTCGGTATCGACACTGAATTTTAGCGGGCCAGCGGGCAACTCTTGCGGTGCTTTTAGCTTCTGGAGCAAAAGCACGTTTTCGCTGTAACCGTAGTTTAATAGTGGCTCGTAAGGGATCTTATGCGGGGCTGGCCACTGAATTTCCTCAATTGTAAAACCTTCGGGCATACGCCAGTCATTACGAGGGGCTGAGCCCGAATCGCCAGGGTTTTGCCAATAGGTGTGCCATTCGGGGGCGATGGATTGCTCGACACCGATCCAGATTTCTTCACCGGCTGTGACGGTGTTCTTTTCTGCTAGAATGCGGAATGTAACGTAATGCTCATCGGGCGCATCTTGCGCAAACGCGCTTGAGCCCATAAGGCTGAATGCGAGTAAAACGGCTGCCAGCCAATAGCTTAGATATTTTTGCACAGTATTTAAAACCCAGTTTGTTATTATTTCAGCGCCATAATTTACATCAGATTG
>JBBKXC010000019.1:0-4651 GCA_037969275.1 Bdellovibrionales bacterium
TAGAGACCTATCAACGCCGCCGCAGACCGGATAATGTGGCGATGGTGGCCTTTACAGATGGGCTGGTGCGACTCTTTTCTAATAACGCGCCGCCCCTTCGTTTAGCGCGCCGCATAGGATTAAAGGCGGTTGCCAAGCTCCCAATCGCTAAGAAATTCTTTATGAAACAGGCGATGGCGGATCGCGGTTAAAAAATCTTGGAAGTTTTGATTGACAAGATAGAGGAGATACCGCTATAAACTGGCTCTTGAATTTTAATTGATAAGAATTAAGGATAGAAGCGATGAAACGCACGTTCCAACCAAGTAGAGTAGTTCGCGCCCGTAGACACGGTTTCCGTTCACGTATGGCTGATCGCAGTGGCCGCAAGATTATTGCACGTCGCCGCGCCAAAGGCCGTAGCGTACTGAGCGCTTAGTAACCCTAAATATATAAGGCTGCACTATGCATGCCACTCGACAACAGCGCGCCCGGTTAGAAACCATTACACGGCGCGCTGATTTTGTTTCCGTACAATCCAAAGGCCGCAAATGGGTCTCCCAAGGGATGATCGTGCAAACCCAGTTAAACGAAGCTGTTCCGCAAGAGCGTGCGCGCATTGGCTATACAGTCTCCAAAAAAGTCTCGAAGCTCGCAGTAAAGCGTAACCGCGTGAAGCGCCGTCTGCGCGCTGTGGCCGCCGATATTTTGGCGCTGCACGGCAAGGGCGGGCATGATTATGTGTTGGTCGGGCGCGTGGATACGCTGGATCGTCCTTATTCTGTGCTGTGCAAGGATTTAATCTGGTCATTAAAGAAGATGGAGCTTTATATCGAAAAGCCGAAAAGCGCCGAGGGTGCATGAGAACACTCATCGTGAGGGCTCTGCAATTCCCCGTGCATATTTACCGTTATTGTATTTCTCCGTGGCTGCCCAAAACGTGCCGCTTTTATCCGAGCTGCTCGAAATACATGCTAGAGGCGCTGGAAAAACATGGCCCGATAAAGGGCTTGTGGCTGGGCTCTAAAAGGCTTTTGAAGTGTCACCCTTTTTGTAAATGCGATTATCACGACCCCGTTCCGTAAGAGAGAGTTTACTTGGCTTGATTAGATAGCTATAAACACCTTTGCAGTAATAAAATTATAATAAACCCAAAAGGCGCTCCATGCTGAATAATAAAGAAAAAATGCATCCGCAGGATATCCGTAACCTGATCCTTTTCGGGATACTCTCTATCGCGCTTTGGACGCTGTTCGAGCTCTATGTGCTCCAGCCCAAAAAACAAGCCATTCAAGAGCGTCAGCGCGTTGAGCAATTGATCGCCCAAAAAGAGATCGAGACAGGTGTTGAGCTGCACAGTAAGCCAGTTGTGCGTCCGCGTAATGAAGTTATGCAAGAGGGAAGCCGTGTTGCCTTTGATAACGGCCAGATATTCGGCACAATTAATTTGCGCGGTGGGCGTATTGACGATCTGTCCTTGCATAAATTCTATAAAACGCTTGATCAAAAAGAGGCCGTTAACCTTCTTTCTCCGAAAGATACCAAGCATCCGCGCTTTATTGATTATGGCTGGGTGGCCAAGGACAAGTCCGTAAAAGTGCCGGATGCCAACACAATCTGGCAGACACGCAGCGGCGCGTCTTTGAGCGCAGGTAACCCCGCGACACTATTCTGGAATAATGGTGAGGGGCTTACCTTCGAGCGTGTTTATACGATGGATGAAAATTACGCCTTCGAGATCACGCAAAATGTCGTGAACAATACAGGCAAAGAGATTCAGCTTTTCCCGTATTCGCTTATTACGCAAACAGGATTGCCGGAAGGTCTTGAAAACCGCTGGATTGTGCATGAAGGGCCTATCGGTTTTATCGGCAATGAGCTTATGCAGTTTAAATATAATGATTTGCGTGATGATGGCCGCCGTGAAAAAACGGCCACGAGCGGCTGGGCGGGTATTACGGATAAATATTGGCTAACCAGCATCATTCCGGCGCAAGGCGTGAATGGTAAATTCCGCTATCTCTACGTTCCCAATCTCAAAGACAAGGCGATGGGGAAATATCAGGTCGATTATACAGGAGCCGCCGTGGTTATTCCTGCCAATGGTCAGGCATCGAACGCCTCACATGTTTATGTGGGCGCGAAAGAAGTGCTCGTTCTTGATGAGTATCAAAAGGATTTGAACGTTCCGAATTTTAATCTGGCTGTTGATTTTGGCTGGTTCTGGTTCATGACCATGCCGTTCTTTTATATTTTGCACTGGCTGCACGCGCATATCGGTAATATGGGCGTTTCCATTATCATTTTGACAATCATGATCCGTTCAGCTGTGTTTCCGTTGACCAATACGTCGTATCGTTCCTTTGCCAAAATGAAAAAAGTTGGCCCGCAAATCATGGAATTGCGCAAGGAACATGGCGAGGATAAACAAAAGCTCCAGCAAGAAATCGTCGAGCTCTATAGCCGTGAGGGCGTAAACCCGATGGCGGGCTGTTTGCCGATTTTGATCCAGATTCCGATTTTCTTTTCGCTCTATAAGGTGTTTTTTGTCACAATCGAAATGCGCCATGCGCCATTCTTTGGCTGGATTCAAGATCTCTCCGCGCCAGACCCGACAAGCGTCTTTAATCTGTTCGGTCTTTTGCCGTATGGCGTTCCGACGTTTTTGATGATCGGTGTTTGGCCGTGCCTCATGTTGGTCGGAACATTGTTGCAAAAGCAGCTTAATCCGCCGCCGCAAGATAAATTCCAGCGCGATTTGATGCGTATATTCCCGTTCTTCATTGCCTATATCATGTCGGGTTTTGCGTCTGGCCTCGTGATATATTGGACGTTCAGTGCCTATATCGGGATACTCCAGCAAATGTGGATTATGCGCTCGCTGGGTGTGCCTATTTATCTCTTTGGTCAAACAGAAGCCGAAGAAAAGCTGGAAAAGCAAATTGATGACGGCCCCGACGTGCATCCGCTCGCCGAAATGGCAGAGGAAGATTTAGGCGAAGCACTCTTTGGCGCGCCGGACGAAAATGCGCCGGACATCACTCCGCCGAAACCCAAGAAAAGCAAAAAGAAAAAATAGACGCTCATGTATGAAGAAGATGTATTTTCCGAAGCCCAATTAGAAGCGGCGCGTAAGCTCTTTGCGGGGCCCTGTGACTTTATCATGGGTGTGGCCAAGCTTGAGCAACTCCCGCAGGCCACGCACCCCGAGATCGCCTTTGCGGGGCGTTCTAATGTCGGTAAATCAAGTCTGATTAATACGCTGACTGGCCGCAATACATTGGCCAGAACTTCCAATACGCCGGGCCGTACGCAGCAGCTCAATTACTTCAATCTGGGCGAGCAGATCATAATAGTGGATATGCCGGGCTACGGCTATGCGAAGGTTTCCAAGGAGCAACGCTCTGATTGGGACGGCCTAATCCGTAATTATTTACGCGGCCGCCCATCGCTGCGCTGCGTTTTCATGCTGATTGATTCCCGCCACGGTCTTAAGGACAGCGATATCGAGATCATGAAAATGCTTGATGAAACGGCTGTTTCTTACCGGATTATCATGACCAAATGTGATAAGGCTCGTGCGCCCGAGCAGGAGATATTGCGCGATAAAATAGAAGCGCTTACCAAAAAACATGCTGCCGCTTATCCGCAAATTCATTTTACCAGCGCGCTTAAGGGCGAAGGTATTCCAGAGCTGCGCGCTATTGTTCGCGGTTTTTCTTTGCCAAGCTAGGTTTAGCGATCGGCGATAACGGTATAAAAGCCGTAAATGCCGCCCTCTTGCACACAGAGCGATGATATATTATCGCATTCGGCGCAAACCGGTGTGCCGCCTTGTGTGGTGAGATCTGTATTGGTCCCGGTTGCAAAATTATTCTGCGTGCCCGCTCCAAAAGTATATGTTTTTTGCACGAAGACCTCTTTCAACGGCTCTGTAATGGCCGGGATGGTACGATTGCCCGTAACTTTTTCATTAATAAGGGCGCAAATGGTCGGATCAATGCCATAGGCAGAAAGAACGATATCTGTGCCGGTAGTTGGCGTCCATTCAATATTGTTGAACCGCCCGAGATACCATCCCGCCTTGGGATCGCCCGGCGTTGTTAAGCCGCTATCAAAAATAGCCTCGGTATCCAATGTGCCGATATTCAAGCCGCCGCCTTCGGGATGGTAGATTTTGAATATCTTCGTCCCCGTATCAAAATTTGCGGTATCGCTCGGTAAAGTAAAATCAATCTGGTCAATGCGCGCGCCTTGAAAATCCATCTGGTCGTATATGGATTTTACTTGCGAGGCATAGGAGATAAGCTGGCTTGTGTAAAGCTCTGCGCGTTCTTCGGGCAATGCGCCTGCCTCGCCGCTATCGCTGTTACGCGCCAAGGTAAAGCTGAGCGCTGCAAAAAGCACAATTGCAATCAGAACATATACGAGGGCGTTCCCGCGTTCGCCGCGCCTCTCTTGTTGTCCAGAGGAATTTGTCATTGAATGTTCGCTATTTGTTTTCATTATTATGATTGTCTGCTAAGGTGTGAAAATGCATCTATATTTAAAATTATACACGGGAAACGGCGATGTTTGAACAACTGAATGGTGAATGGGTTTTTCTGGGGGCTGGATTGCTCGGCGGGGCGCTTGCTGCCACGCTGTTTTATTTTGGCCGCATCATGAAGCT
>JBBKXC010000020.1:0-5591 GCA_037969275.1 Bdellovibrionales bacterium
TTGCTGCTGAGCTTTCTTTTGATACCGGAGGCGGATTTCCAAGGGGCGCGGACTTATCTGGTTGCCACTATTCCTATGATGCTGGTCATGTATTTCTTTTTCGTTCAAGCGCCTCTACCCGCGGGCGTTGCGCATTTCTTGAGCGTCATGGGTATAACGGCGCTTCTCTACGGCGCCTCGATTCGGCTTTGGATTTAGTATTCGCGGGCTATCGTAAATTCAATCAAATCGATGAGCAGGCTGCGCAAGGGTAAGGCCGGCGTAGCGTCAAGCGCTTTGGTCGCCGCTTCGGCGTAAGAGCGCGCAAGGTCCATGCTAAGTTCCAACGCGCCGTGCTTTTTAAAGAGCGCGAGCGCATGAGGTAGATCTTTATCTGTTTGGCCATTTGGCGCAATGACGCGCTCCCAGAATTTTTTCTCTTCCTCATCGGCATTGGCCAGCGCAAAAAGCACCGGCGCTGTCATCTTGCCTTCACGGAAATCATCGCCAATGGTTTTGCCGAGCTTTTCCTGATTGGCGGAATAATCCAGAACATCATCGACAATTTGAAAAGCGATACCGAGATTCATGCCGTACTCGGCCATGGCTTTGGCTTGGACAAGGGGCGCGCCCGCAATCACGGGGCCAACTTCGCAAGCAGCAGCAAAAAGAGCGGCCGTTTTAGCCTTAATAACCTCGAGATAATCATTCATTGTTGTTTCAATATTTCCAGCCAGTGAAAGCTGAAGCACTTCACCTTGCGCGATAATCGCCGAGGCATCGGACAGAATGCGCAAAATGTCCAGATTGCCATCATCAACCATCATTTGGAAGGCGCGGGAAAAGAGAAAGTCGCCGACCAGCACGCTGGCTTGATTGCCGAAAACCTCATTGGCCGTGGCTTGACCGCGCCGCTCGCCGCTTTCGTCCACGACATCATCATGAAGAAGGGTGGCGGTATGGATAAACTCAACGCAGGCGGCCAGCAAATGCGCGCGGCTCATATCACCGGAATGGATGGAGGTCGAGGCCAGCGTCAAAAGCGGGCGGATACGTTTGCCCCCTGCGGCAATCAAATATCCGGCGAGTTGATTCACCAACGGGACATGCGAATCCATGCGCGCAAGAATTGTTGCGTTCACGGCTTGCATATCGCGTTCCAGTAGCCTGGACATTTGTTCAACGGGATGGGTCATTGTACCTTGGTCGTTGCGCTAAATCACTGCTTTTGGATACTGCACGCGGCGCTTCAATGCAATCGAAAAAGGATAAAGCGCCGCATTTACGTTTAGCGCTTATCATCCTCTTTAATGAATTTGGAGGGGTCGGTTAGCTTAAGGGACTGCGTGCCGGAGCGCTCGGATTTCCCTTGTTGGTATTTTTCCAATATTGAGGAAAAGCCGCCTTTCGGGGCTTCATCACGGGGCTCCAAGGACGGCCTATCTGGCGATACGGGTCGTTTCGTTTTTGAAGCCTCCGTCTTAATCGGCTTTTGCGCTGCCGCCTCTTCTTGTTGCTGCGCCATTTGTCTGTATTTTTCAAAGACGCGGTCTATTTCAAGTTGTTCCGGTTCTTTGGGCGCGCTCTCTTCGGCGTCTGCGTCTTCGACATGGGGGAGGGCCGAGCCTTCTTGTGTTTTTTGTTTTTTGACAAAGAGCGATGGCTTTTTCTTATCAAGGCTTTGCATGGAATGGGGGTGGCCTGAAAACTCCAGATTCTGGATTTGCGCTTGCGCTACCCCGCCGAAACAAGGAATATAAAAAGCAAGAACGGCGAACAAAATTGTGAATCTCATGAGTATTAAAATAGCAGTCCGCAAGGCTAAAACGCAAGATATTCCAGCATTAAACGCGATGGCCATTAAGCTCGGCAAGGTGCAAGAGCCCGGTTATTTCGACCATTGTCTTGAATTGCAAGAACAGGGCAAGCGCGAAATGTTGATAATTTCCGAGGAAAACGGTGCATTGGCGGGCTATGGCATTTTAAACTGGCAGCCGAAATATGCGCTGTTTAAACGCCTGGGGATACCGGAAATTCAGGATTTAAATATACTGCCCGATCATCGGCGCAAGGGGCTTGCGAGCGCTTTCATTGCTATTTGTGAGAACAAAGCGCGTGAAAAGGGCATTGAGGATATGGGCATCGCCTTTGGCGTGCATAGTAAATTCGGCCCCGCGCAAAGCCTTTATATTAAGCTCGGCTATATTCCGGACGGGCAGGGCGTCACCTATGATCGTCAACAAATTGCCTTTGCTGATTTTAAGCCCGTGGATGATGATCTGTGTTTAATGCTGGTGAAAAGCCTATAGGCGAAGATCATATTTTTCATTTTGCGCACGCGCATCATCATTGACAGCTACAATAACTTTCGCCTCATTCAGCATGAACGATCCGCCGCTACAATCGGGATGACGCGCCAAGGTGACGCCTGAGATAAAGCTTATTTTGGTGTTGTATATTGGGTCGCGGTCCACCCAGCTTTGCGCTTCTTTCGGGGTGAGAAATAAAATCTCGAAGGTGCCGTCCGGCGCAGGGTCATGGGTCATGTCAATATGAACGGCGCAGATTTCAGCCGCCTTTGACCATTTATCCTTCAAGCGCTGCACTTGATTTTCCGGCCGCGCAAATTCCTGTACTGCGGCGATAAATTTATCAATATCTTCTTTATTCATGGGGCGAGTATAGGGTGTTTCTATGTAAAAAGGCAATTAGTAGGTTATAAGCTCTGGAAAAGGGCAATAAAAGCCTTGAAATCTGCGGAAAATATAGGTAAACCAGTGCTAATTCATATATAAGCTAAGGATAGAAGCATGAGTAAATGGGTCTATAATTTCGGTTCGAAAACGGATGGCGATGCGAGTATGCGCAATCTGCTGGGTGGTAAGGGCGCAAATCTGGCGGAAATGTCGTCTTTGGGTTTGCCTGTTCCTCCAGGTTTTACAATCCATACCGAGGTCTGCACTTATTATTACGACAATGCAAAATCCTACCCGCCAGAGCTTGTGAAGCAAGTTGATGACGCGCTTGCGCAAATCGAAAAAGAAATGGGCAAGAAATTCGGCGATGTGAATAACCCGCTTCTTGTTTCTGTACGCTCCGGCGCTCGCGTCTCCATGCCGGGCATGATGGACACTGTTCTTAATCTTGGCTTGAATGATGAAACGGTTGAAGGACTGGCGCGCCAGTCTGGTGATGATCGTTTTGCGTGGGATTCATACCGCCGCTTTATCCAGATGTTTGGTGATGTTGTTCTCGGCGTGGATCACCATGAATTTGAAGACGTTATCCAGCGCCACAAACGCGACAATGATTTAATGCAAGACACCGATATTTCCGCCGATGGCTGGAAAGAAATTGTCGGCGAATATAAAGAACTGGTTGAGCGCGAGCTTGGCCGCCCGTTCCCGAGCGACCCGAAAGAGCAGCTCTGGGGAGCGGTTGGCGCGGTGTTTAGTTCTTGGATGGTGCCGCGCGCGGTAACCTATCGCCGTATTCATGAAATTTCCGATAAATGGGGCACGGCTGTAAATGTGCAAGCCATGGTGTTCGGTAATATGGGCGCGGATTGCGCCACAGGCGTTGCCTTTACGCGCGACCCTTCAACGGGCGAGAATTATTTTTACGGTGAATATCTTGTAAACGCGCAAGGCGAAGACGTTGTGGCCGGTATCCGTACGCCGCAATCGCTCACGAAATATGGCCGTGAAAAAGAGGGCAGCGATATGCCTTCTATGGAAGAGATTATGCCTGAAGTCTTCGCGCAGCTCGATGATGTGCGCACGAAACTTGAAAATCACTTCCGCGATATTCAGGATTTGGAATTCACGGTTGAAAAAGGCAAGCTGTTCATGCTGCAAACCCGTAACGGGAAACGCACAGCCAGCGCCGCACTTAAGATCGCCGTTGATTTTGTTAACGAAGGCTTGCTGAGTGAAGATGAGGCGCTGCTGCGTGTTGATCCACAGAGCCTTGACCAGCTTTTGCACCCGACTTTAGACCCGAAGGCAGAGCGTAATGTTCTAACCAAGGGCTTGCCAGCCTCTCCGGGCGCGGCGTCTGGTAAAATCGTCTTTACTGCGGATGAGGCAGAGCGCCTCTCTAATGCAGGAGAAAAAGTCCTTCTGTGCCGTCAAGAAACATCGCCTGAAGATATTCACGGTATGCACGCGGCCACTGGTATTTTGACGTCTCGCGGGGGCATGACCTCTCACGCCGCCGTAGTGGCGCGCGGTATGGGTAAGCCTTGCGTTGCAGGCGCTGGTGAGCTTCATATTGATGTGAAATCCCGCAAGATCCGCATTGGCGATCATGCGTTTGGTGAGAACGACATCCTGACAATTGACGGCGCAACGGGCGAGGTTATTCTCGGCGCTGTTGCCACGATTAAGCCGAAGCTGTCCGGTGATTTCGGTGTGCTGATGGGCTGGGCGGATAGCCGCCGCCGCATGGCGATTCGCACCAATGCCGAAACACCGCTTGATGCTAAAACCGCGCTTGATTTTGGCGCCGAAGGTATTGGCCTTTGCCGTACAGAACATATGTTCTTCGACGCTGATCGCATCCAGAATGTACGCGAGATGATTTTCGCGCATAAGGACGAGGAACGTAAAGCAGCGCTTGATAAGCTTCTTCCGGCGCAGCGCGGAGATTTCGAAAGCCTGTTTGAAATTATGGCAGGCTTGCCGATTACGATTCGCTTGCTTGATCCGCCTTTGCACGAATTTTTGCCCCATGATGAGGCCGATATTGCGACCTTTACCAAAGCAGCGGGACTTGGCCCCGACATGGTGGCGCGCAGATTAGAGGAATTAAAGGAATTAAACCCGATGCTCGGTCACCGTGGTTGCCGCCTTGGTATTACCTATCCCGAAATTTACGCGATGCAGGCCAGAGCAATTTTCGAAGCCGCCGTCAATGTTGCCGGAAAATCAGGCGAAACAGTGATACCGGAGATTATGATTCCCCTTATAGCGACACGCCGCGAGCTTGAGCTTATGCGTAAAATCGTTGAGGACGAAGCTAAGGCTGTTTTTGCGGAAAAAGGTAAATCTGTGGAGTATATCGTGGGTACGATGATCGAATTGCCTAGAGCCTGTTTGACAGCCGATAAAATCGCCGAAGTGGCTGATTTCTTTAGTTTCGGTACGAATGATCTTACGCAAACAACGCTCGGTATGAGCCGCGATGATGCCGGAAGTTTCTTACCTGAATACGCGAATAAGGGCATTTTCGAGCGCGATCCTTTTGCTACGCTCGATGTGGAGGGCGTAGGCCAATTGATTGACATGGCGGTTCAAAAAGGCCGCAGCGTTAATTCCAAGATAAAGCTTGGTATTTGCGGCGAGCATGGAGGCGATCCGTCCTCTATCGCATTTTGTGAAAAAGTGGGCCTCGATTATGTGTCCTGTTCGCCTTACCGCGTTCCGATCGCAAGACTGGCGGCGGCGCAATCTGCTATCCTCGAGGGAAAAGCAAAAACCGTCCCTTTACAAAATAAAAACAAGGTGGCTAACGGATAGGGGATTAAATTTCCCTTCCCCTTGTTTTTTTGATGGAATAGCCCCACATTAATCATATGGATGATCAGAAACAAAAACCGGACAGTGCAGAGC
>JBBKXC010000021.1:0-3116 GCA_037969275.1 Bdellovibrionales bacterium
TATGGTTGCTAAACGCCGTAAGCTGCTTGATTATCTTAAGAAAAGAAATGAAAAGCGCTACACTGATCTTATTGCTAGCCTCGGCATCCGTCGCTAATCGGCAATATTATCGCTAAAAAAGGGCCGTTATCGCGGCCTTTTTACTTTTTTTAGGAACTAACGCCCCGTCTTTTGCGTATGCGATTGCGGATTAACCAATAATAATATGAGAAAGACTTAATGCTATGAATAAGAACATGAAATTAATTATTGCCCTTTTGGTAGTACTGGTACTTGCTGGCGGCGCATATGCAATGCTGAACGCCCCTGACACGAGAACGACTGGCGAACACATTGGCGATGCCATCGACAATCTGGACGAAGGTCTTGATGATGCAGGCCGTGAATTGAAAGACAGCACGCCTTTAGAGCGCATGCAAGACGGCATTGAAGATGCAACAGATGGCGATGCTAACTAAGCCTCTTTAACAAAAGAACAAAGTCCAAAACGAGCCCTAATAATTTGGGCTCGTTTTTTGTATTAGCCTTCTAAAAAATAACGCTTTTTAATCGAACCATTCTCAAGCTCGAACACGAGCGGAGCGCCTGTTGGAAATTCGGCGTCATTAATAGTGGCCGGAGTTTCAACGCCTAAAATTATGAGCATTGCGCGCAAAGAGTTACCATGAGCGGCGATAAGAACGTTTTGCCCCTCTTCCATCACTGCGCGTTTAATCTCGGCTTCATAGTAAGGCCGCACGCGGTTTTCGACCACATCTTGCAAGCACTCCCCGCCTGGAGGCGCTGTGTCATAGGAGCGGCGCCAGATATGCACTTGATCCTCGCCGTATTTTTCGCGCGTCTCATCCTTATCAAGCCCAGTCAGATCGCCGTAATCACGCTCGCGCAAATCGGGGTGGCGCACCATTTTGGCGAATAAATCGCCTTGTCCAGCCTCTTTCAGCACAATCTCGGCTGTGCGGTTGGCGCGAATTTGTGTGCTGGAATAGACATGATCAAAGGTAATACCTGCATCTTTGAGCATTTCTCCGGCGGCTTTGGCTTCGGCCTCACCCTTCTTTGTTAAATCCACATCATGGAAACCAGTAAATTTATTGGCCAAATTCCATTCGGATTGACCGTGGCGCAGGAGTACAAGGTAATTCATGAGGGTATATTTCCTTTTGTCTTTGACTTTTGCGGCAGAAAATGCCACTTATGTGGCTGGTTGTAAAGGGAAACCGATATGCGGTTGACCGAAAAACGTATGAATAAGCAGACATATCTTTCTCAGTCCACCGAATATCCCCCCTTACAAAATTTAATCGTGAGTTCATGCAAACGCCATAGATGCGCTCTGCGGCTCGCAACTACATAAACTAAAGGAAAAACTACATAATGTTTAAAGTATTTAAAAAAGAAATCGACTTCGCAGGTAAAACCCTGACGCTGGAAACAGGCAAGGTCGCCCGTCAGGCCGATGGTTGCGTTTTGGCAACAATTGGTGAAACAACAGTTCTTTGTGCTGTTACTGGTGCGAAAAGCATCAAGCCGGGTCAAGATTTCTTCCCACTATCTGTTCACTATCAAGAAAAAACATACTCCGCTGGTAAAATTCCAGGCGGGTTCTTCAAACGCGAAGCACGCCCAAGCGAAAAAGAAACACTCACATCACGCCTTATTGACCGCCCTATCCGTCCATTGTTCCCGAAAGGTTTTCTGAACGAAGTGCAGGTCGTGTTGACAGTGATTTCTCACGATCTTGAAAACGACCCTGACATCATTGCGATGATCGGTGCGTCTGCTGCCCTTACGATTTCCGGTATCCCATTCATGGGCCCGATTGGTGGCGCGCGCGTTTGTTACAAAGATGGTGAATACCTCATCAACCCTCCAATGTACGAAGTAGCGGACACAGATCTTGATCTGATTGTTGCTGGTACTAAAGAAGGCGTTTTGATGGTTGAATCAGAAGCCCAAGAACTTTCCGAAGAAATTATGCTTGGCGCGGTTGCGGCAGGTCACAAAGCTTACCAGCCTGTTATTGATGGTATTATCGCTTTGGCTGAAATGTGCGCCAAAGACATGTGGGATGTTCCTGAAACACCTGCGCATATCGTTAAGCTATCTGACGACATCAAAAAGAAATTCAGCAAAGACGTTGAAAAAGCATACAGCATTCAAGATAAACTTGAGCGTCAAACTGCCGTTGGTGAAGTTCGTAAAGCTGCTATCGAAGCATTCCTTGATGAAGAAAACGGTATTGACCAAAACCTCATCACAGCCAAATTCAAAGGCGCGGAAGCCGATGTTGTTCGTGGATCGATCATTAAAACGGGTAACCGTATTGATGGCCGTGACACAAAAACAATCCGCCCGATCATCTCCGAAGTTGGTATTTTGCCACGTACACACGGCTCTGCCTTGTTTACACGCGGTGAAACGCAGGCTCTGGTTGTTTCCACACTCGGAACCGGTCAGGACGAGCAGATCATGGACACATTAGAAGGCGAATACAGAGAGCGCTTCTTGCTGCACTATAACTTCCCTCCATATTCAGTCGGCGAAGCTGGCCGTATGGGCCCTCCGGGCCGCCGTGAAATTGGTCACGGTAAATTGGCATGGCGCGCAATTCGCCCGCTTCTACCGACAGCCGAAGAATTCCCGTACACAATGCGTACAGTGTCCGAGATTACTGAATCAAACGGCTCTAGCTCTATGGCGACTGTTTGCGGTACATCACTCGCGCTTATGGATGCCGGTGTTCCTTTGAAAGCTCCTGTTGCCGGTATTGCAATGGGTTTGATCAAAGAAGGTAAAGACTTTGCTGTTCTTTCAGACATCCTTGGCGATGAAGATCACCTTGGTGATATGGACTTTAAAGTGGCTGGTACTGAAAAAGGTATTACTGCCCTTCAGATGGATATTAAAATTACATCCATCACTGAAGAAATCATGAAGATTGCTTTGGGTCAGGCTAAAGATGGCCGTATCCACATTCTTAAAGAAATGTCCAAAGCCATCACTGAAGGCCGTCAGGAACTGAACAAAAACGCGCCTCAAATCGTGTCTATCCAGATCCCGACTGACAAAATCCGTGAAGTAATCGGAACTGGCGGTAAGGTTATTCGCGATAT
>JBBKXC010000022.1:0-9225 GCA_037969275.1 Bdellovibrionales bacterium
TATCAATTTCCGCTGGCGTCGGTTTTATTGCGCTGTCCGGCGTAGCTGTACTGAACGGTGTAGTAATGCTGTCTTTCATCCGCGATTTGGAAAAACAAGGTAAACCGCAAGAAGACGCAATTATCGAAGGTGCCTTAACACGTCTTCGCCCCGTCCTGATGACCGCCCTTGTCGCCAGCCTAGGTTTTGTGCCAATGGCCTTTAATGTGGGCGCAGGATCGGAGGTTCAAAGACCGCTAGCCACAGTGGTGATCGGAGGAATCATATCCTCTACCATCCTGACATTGCTGGTATTGCCGGCTCTGTACAAATGGTTCCCCAGCCGGATCAGCATTTTGGAAAAACGCAAAACTAAACCTCAACCCAACTTAGATCAACCATCATAGAAGAAGAAAAAACTTTAACACTCTTAATAGGCGCTATTTTTATCCTTGGATTGGGAACAGTCCAAGCTGGAGCAAATTATGGAGATGCCGCGTTTCAGCAGCATTGAACAACAACGCCGTCCGAAGGCGCGCCACACCTCTGTGAAAAAAGGCTCGAATGTAAAAAAGAAGTTCGTGTCGAGCTTTTCAAAAAACGGCAAAACAGAGATAATAACGTCGATCAAAATGAAAGGTTATTTTATTGTGCTATTGCGTTTTATATAAAGATGAAATTTCTTGTAAGATCACCCACATATAGTAGGATATGATGCAATGAAAAACGCTTTATTTTCAGTATTGATCACCCTTCTTGTGCTGCCTGCATTTACCCCATGGATGCCGCATGGGATGGTGCATGCCTTGCACGATCATAAAGAAAGCTATCATCAGAGTGCTAGTCAACCTGACAAATCGGAGCATGGACACGACCATGACACCCAAACGCAGGCAAGCAATCATCACGCAATAAATCTGGATGTTGTGACCTATTTCAGTGAGTATTTGCATGTTGATCTACAAAGCCCTGATCAAGTCGTATTGAAAGCCCCAACGCCAGATTTACACGACATTGCTTTTCTCTTGCCTACGGATATTGAGCCGCAATCCCGCTATGAACTAGCTTCTGTACAAAGTCGTGCGCCGCCCGATTGGCGAAGGCATAGGCCGGACCACACCCCCCTTTATCTCTCCACGCAACGTCTACGGATTTAGACCATAGAATCCGAGGCGTATTTTCGTGTTTGCTTTGCGGCGGACACTCAAAATCCATGCGCCTTTTCTGATTTTTCTAAACGACAACTCTTCAAAAATGGAGACAATTTTTATGATGAACTATTTTCAATCTATGACGGGCAGAGATCGCCTGTTTGCCTTTATGGGGCTGGCCATGATGCTGGTAGCACTATTTGGCATGATCCCCGATGCGTTGGCGCATGGCGTGACGCAAGGTGATAAAGGCTATATTCAAGAAACCGTGGGTGTTCACCCTATACCCTTTATCTACCTTGGGGCTAAACACATGATGACGGGCTATGACCACTTGCTGTTCTTGCTCGGCGTTATCTTCTTTCTCTACCGCATGAAAGACGTAACCATTTATGTGACGCTGTTTGCGGTTGGCCATATTGTGACGCTGCTTTCCGGCGTTTTGATGGAGATCAGTATTAGCTCTTATATTATTGATGCCATCATCGGCTTTTCAGTCGTGTACAAAGCGCTTGATAATATGGGTGCGTACCAACGCTGGTTCAGGTTTCAGCCCAATACCAAAGCAGCAACCCTTATATTTGGCTTGCTACATGGCTTTGGTTTGGCGACTAAAATTCTAGACTACGAACTATCGCCCGATGGCCTTCTTGCCAATTTAATTTTCTTCAATATTGGTGTTGAATTGGGGCAGATTTTGGCTCTAGCAGTTATCCTCATCGCCATTACCTATTGGCGTAAATCCGGTAGCTTCCTGCACCACGCCTATAAAGCCAATGCCGTCATGATGATGCTGGGCTTTTTGCTCATGTTTTATCAAATCACTGGCTACATCGTTCAATAATTGAAACTGACAAACTTAAAAGGAACACATAATGTTTAATTCAAATATACCATCTGACAGAGAAGTGCCCTCAACAGGGAAGCTCATTAAATCAACTATTTTAGCAGCGATTACGGCTGGCGTTTTACTTGTAACTGTCGTCATGCCAGCCGAATACGGTATTGACCCGTCAGGTGTAGGCAATGCTATTGGCCTTAAACGCATGGGTGAGATTAAAACCTCACTGGCCGAAGAAGCGGCCCAAGATGCAGCTAAAGATGCCCAAGCCGCAGTTGTGTTAGAAGCTGAGCCAGAGCCGCAAGTCGTAACGGAAGCCGCACCGACCCAAAGCCATGAAATGAGTGTAACGCTTGCGCCGGATGAAGGCACAGAAATCAAGGTGGCCATGCTCGAAGGCGCAAAGGTTGATTACGTCTGGGAAACCAACGGCGGCAAAGCAAACTTTGATGTCCACGCTGACTCCAAAGATCTGGATATTGATTATCACAATTACAGCAAGGGTTCTGACGTAAAAAGCGAAGGTACTCTGGTTGCTGCATTTGATGGATCTCATGGCTGGTTCTGGCGTAATCGCACCAAAGAGCCTTTGACCATCACCCTCAAAACCAACGGTGAATATTCATCAATCAAACGTTACTAAAATCTAAAACACGAAAGGACTAAAACAGTGAGAATTCTAAAAGACCCTAAAATCCTTATAGGAGTTGGTGTTATTGTTATCGCCATAATTATCTTTGTAATAGTAATGTCAGGAGCCGACCCCTCTGGTGGTCACGGCCATACACATTAGAAAGTAAGACTAAAATGCTGGAGCCACTTAAAAACTTAACCTATCGTCATTTATTTACCGCGCAAGTGATTGCGTTGCTGGGGACGGGTTTAACGACAGTGGCTCTGGCATTGCTCGCTTATGATCTGGCGGGTGATAAAGCCGGAACAGTTTTAGGTACAGCCCTTGCCCTTAAAATGATGGCCTATGTCACGATTGCTCCGATTGTTGGCGGGCTGGCCGCAACGCTGCCGCGCAAAAGGCTTTTGGTTACGCTTGATATCGCCCGCGCTGGCTTTGTGCTGTGCCTGCCATTCGTCAGTGAAATCTGGCAGATTTATCTGATTATCTTCTTGATGCAATCTTGCTCGGCTGGTTTTACGCCAATGTTTCAAGCCACCATTCCGGATATTATTCCGGACGAAAAAACATATACCAAAGCGCTTTCATTATCACGGCTAGCTTATGATTTGGAATCTCTGGTTAGCCCGATGTTGGCTGCTGCTGCTTTATTATTCCTCAGCTTTGATGCGCTGTTTGCCTCTAATTCAGTAGCGTTTCTGATTTCAGCCGCATTGGTTATTACGGCGGCTTTACCCAAAAGAGAAAGAGATAAAGATGCTAAGGTCATATCGGTTTGGGAAAAAATCAGTTTCGGCACACGCGCCTATCTCGCCACGCCGCGCCTGAGGGGCTTACTCGCATTATCTCTCGCCGTATCTGCGGCAGGTGCAATGGTGATCGTCAATACTGTTGTAATAGTGCGCAGCGGCTTTGGGTTGGGCGAACAAGATGTGGCTTTGGCTTTCGCGGCCTATGGCGGCGGTTCTATGCTGACGGCTTTCACGCTTCCTAAGTTGCTTGAACATTTGCCGGATCGCCCCGTTATGCTCGGCGGCGCCGTTATTCTGGCCATTGGTTTGCTGGCTGGTTCCACCGTTTCATCATTTCTCTGGCTTTTGCCTGTCTGGTTTTTGCTAGGTAGTGCGGCATCTCTTATCAATACGCCCACAGGGCGCTTGCTGCGCCGCTCTTCTGGCGAAAAAGACCGCCCCGCATATTTTGCCGCGCAGTTCTCTCTTTCCCATGCTTGCTGGCTAATTACGTATCCGCTTGTCGGCTTTCTTGGTGTCTCCATGGGGATAATGGGCACATTCTATGTTTTAAGCGGTATTGTAATGCTTGGCTTTATACTTGCCTTGTTCCTATGGTCTGCCGAGGACCAAGCGGCTCTAACCCACACTCACAAAGACCTTGACCCCAATGATCCGCACCTAGCAGATGCAAAAGCCGTAGAAGGTGGATATCAGCATAAGCATGATTATGTGATTGACCATCATCATAGGACTTGGCCTTAGACTTAATCGCTTCTGTATTTTCCCTGATAAATCCCTGTTATTATTTTGAGCAAAAATGCAAAAGCTATAGAATTTGCGGCTTTGAGACGGCTTCATCAGGAAAAACAGGATAAAGTTCGAAAATTACCCTGTAAAAAGGCCTAAAACAGGGATTATAGCGCTGAGAATAGTTAGGACGTGACTACGCACACCACCATTTAGTCTGCCCAATGACGCACTTGGAGAATCCCTCCCCACAAGCCCCGCCACGTGCGGGGTTTTGCGTATCTGGATATTCAGGGACACTTAGAGGGGCATGTCAGGGATGAAAACATTGCAAGATGATAGCAGTCCACATGAAGCCACTTAATCATCATATTAAACGCGACAAGGCCCCGTACGAAAAAAAATTCAGAGCTTTTACTTTGTAACATTAACGTTCGTTGGTGATTTTAGAAGTTAAATTACTTTATTTTAAGCTCGCGTGCTATAAAGGGGAATTCTCGGTAAAAAATTATTTTTCACGTGTTACATAAAAACAGCTGCGCCTAAGGTCTATCATGAACAAAAAGAAAAACACCATTTTGGTCGTAGATTCTGACCCGCAGACCCAGAAAATGATGTCCATCGTTTTGGATGAGGCAGATTTTACGCTGGTGGATTGCTTGACTGGTAAGCAGGCCATGCGCCTCGCGGCCTCTACAAAGCCTGATCTCGTCCTTCTCGATCTTGATCTGCCGGATATGCGTGGCATGGATGTGATGAAGAGCTTACGCGAATGGTCGGAAGTACCGATCATTATCCTGTCCGCCCGCGCAGAAGATAGTGATGTTGTCGAAGCCCTGAACAGAGGCGCAGATGATTATGTGATTAAGCCTTTCAGCGCTGATGTCCTTCTGGCCCGGATTAACGCCGCGCTTCGCTCAGCTGTGATCAAGGAAACGGGCGAACCGGAGCTGGTCAACGGCCCTTTGCGGATCGATCTGGTGCGCCACGAAGTGTATTTAAGTGATGAGCTTGTGGCCTTTACGCCGAAAGAATACAATCTCCTGCGCTATTTCATGGTTCATCGCGGCAAAATGTTGTCGCACCGCGAAATCCTTAAAACGGTTTGGGGTGATGCCCATGCCGAGGATACGCAATATCTGCGTGTTTTTATTGGCCAGATCCGTGAGAAGATTGAAACAGACCCATCCATTCCAGTGCGCATTGTCACAGAAGCTGGCATCGGTTACCGCATGGAAATTGCCGAGATCGCCCCGTTGCACGAACAAGGCACATTAAAGCTTATTACGTAATTTTTACGTGCCTCCTTATACAATCCTTATATTCCCAGCGCTCTTACCTATCGCTTCCTGATGTGGCGCTTGCCATGATTGACATCTCGAAATTTAAACAAAGGGTTCCCCATGAAAATCAAAGACATTATGAGTAAACAGGTTCAAATTGTTTCTCCCGATACTCTCCTGCACGAGGTAGCCAAGAAAATGCAGCAAAGCGATTGCGGCAGTGTCATGGTCGCCAAAGATGACAGGCTGATGGGCGTCATCACAGACCGCGATCTGGCCCTGCGCTGCGTGGCGGAATCGCATCATCCGGCAGAAACCAATGCTGAGCAGGTCATGACAAAAGAAATCCTGTATTGCCGCGACAGTGACGAAATAAAAGATGTCGCGCTGAATATGACGAAAAACAAAGTGCGCCGTATGCCGGTTCTGGATAAGGACAAACGGTTGGTAGGCATTATATCGCTTGGCGATCTTGCAGTGCATTCTACAGACCATCTGATCTGCGGCAAAGCTCTTGGCCATATATGCGCTGAATTGGGTCAAGATATAAAAAGGGAAGCGCAGGAACAATGTGCTTGAACTACAGAGCGATGAAGACCTTAGTTTTAACCAACAAGAAGTGTTCAAGGAAATACAGGTGTGTAGTGAAGCCCAAGACGCCAATGATGCCAAAACAGAATTTTTGACATACATAAGTCATGAACTCCGCAATCCTGCGGGCGTTATGATTAGTATTGCAAATATCCTTTCAAAAACCGCCCCACTGACGAGCAAACAAAAAGAGCTCATCGCCGCCTTGCAATTAAGCGGTGAAATGCTCGTTAGTCTCCTGAACGATTTTCTTGATATTACAAAAATAGAAGACCGACATATTAATCTCGAAAAAATTCCTTTCAGCCTTTATCAACTTATGCAGGACATCAACCAAATGATGTCGCCTAACGCTCGGAGCCATGGGCTAGAATTCGCGATGCATTGTGATTCAGTCAAAAATGAGACTTATACTGGTGACCCGGCGCGCCTGCGTCAAATGATACTTAATCTCTGCAGCAATGCGATCAAATTTACTGATAAAGGCACCGTTCAAATTTCGGTCCAAAAAACGGCGGCGCAAATTAGCATTAGTGTTCGTGATACCGGCATGGGAATTAGCGGCGAAGACCAGAAAAAAATCTTTGAAAAATTTTCTCAGGCGGATTCGTCAATAAACCGAAAATTCGGAGGGACGGGTATGGGATTGCTTATCACAAAAAAACTGGCGGAAGCTATGAATGGCTCGATTGAAGTTATGAGCACTCCAGAAGTGGGTTCCACTTTTACCCTGTATCTTCCCTTAGTGCTTTATGATGAAAGCACAAAAAATAATTAAGCAATTTTTTAATAGTGCCTCTTTAGCCTCCGCCTTATAGTTTCCTTATACTCTTGCCTTCATTGCGCATCGCTTTGTTATGCTGTTTTTGCGACGATATTTCATATATCTGCGGTTCGCAGGCTTAACTTAACAAAAGGATTGTCGTAAATGACTTCAGTTTCTGCAAAACCGCGTACAATTAGAAAAAAATTACCAGGTATTCGGCCTGATGAATCATTGTCTCCGCGCATGATTTTAAAATCCATGCTATTGCCGGATGAGCATATTCTAAAGATTGGAAAAGTTAGCGGCGGAATCTATTGGGCAAGCGCGGCCGTCCTTTGCGCATCAGTTCTTTTTATGCTGCTCATGTTTTCGTTTGGACTGGCTTGGCAACTACTGCTTCTATTCGGCGCCGCTTTAACCATTAAAGTAGTGGTTATGGCCACTGTCGCTTATTTAAAAAGGTATTATTTGTTGCTTGCTGTGACCGATAAGCGCGTTATCATTCGCGTCGGGATCATCAATCTGGAAATAATTCAAATGCGCTACGCTCAAATTGAGAGCAGTGAAGTCGCTTCAACTATCCCCGGACGATTCTTTGGATACTCAAGCATTTTTATAAGCGGTACAGGAGGGCAGACTTTAGCCGTTCCTTATATTATTAATGCTGCAGAGTTAAGAGATACAGTAATCGAAATTTTATCAGGCCGTGATGATGCAGAAGTTACCGCTAATGAGCATATGAGTAAGATTAAAACCTAGGTCTTATAGCTTCCTTATACTCTATCGCTTATTGCGCATCGCATTGTTATACCGTATTTGCGACAACATCATTACAGGTCTGCGGTTCGCAGATTAAATCAACTAATAGATCAAGGAGATCACCATGCCGAATGCACATGACATGAACAAAAACCAAAACTCAAAAGAAAACACAGAGAAGCTTCACAATAAGATTAAAGAAACATGGAGCGGTCTAAATGACCAAGACGTTAAGCTTTATGAAGAAAATCGTGATCAGTTCTTTGCCAAAGTGCAGGAAAAACAAAAAGTTTCCAAAGTAGATGCGCAAAAGAAATTGGAGCAGCTTGAAAAAGATTGTGGTTGCAGCAGCATGAAAAAAGCGGCATAGCCATAAATTTATCTACCCCCCTGAAAAACCGCCTGGCCCCACCGGGCGGTTTTTTTATTGATTATACTGGGGTTTATTGTCCCGCTGCACTTCTTCGGATGTGCATTCTTCCATATTGTAACAGACTAGTAGTGTCACCGTATTTCCAATCGGCTTGATATAGGCATTCATGCCAAAATCCGAGCGCTTTATTTTACCGGTGACCTTAAAGCCATCAGCAAAATTTTTGTCCGCCCCTTGCCCTTTAATGAAAGAAAGCGTCACAGGCTTGGTAATGCCGAGCAGGGTCAGATCCCCCGTCATCTGGCCGGTATTATCCGGCCCCATCTCTATTCTACGGCTGTAAAAAACCATCGTGGGATAGCTGTCTGTTTTAAACAGGCTGGGTCCACGTATATCGGCATCCCGCGCTTCGTTTCCAGTATTCACGCTGGCGGTTTGTATGATGATGTCGGCGCGGCTGTTTTCAGGGCGCTCTCGGTCGATGATAAAAGAGCCTTCAAAATTGTCAAAGCGCCCACTGACACTGGCAAAAATCATATAGCTCACATTAAATCCGACAGTGGTATGATCTTTGTCCAGAACGAATTTTTTGACCCCGCCGGACGCATATGCATCGCCAGTCAATATAAGTAGCGTAATCAATAATGCAATTAAACACTTCATGTGTATTCTTCTTTCTAAAGCATAAGATGTACACCTATATAGCATGAAAGCAATCATAAACACGGCTGCGAAACCTAGTGGTATTCAATCCTTACGGTAAATTTATACACCCACCACTTTTCCGCATCGCTTCTTGATATTGATGTTTGTACGCTCTTATCATACCTCCAAAAAATAAACTAGAACCAAAGGAAACCATCATGTTTCACAAAAATAAAAGACAATCACCAATTCAGCCGATCAGCAAAAAAATGGAAAATGAATCGGGTGTCATCGTAAACAAGAGTGCCGCGATGGCTCCTCGTGATAACAAAGTCCGCAAACAGGGTAAATCCGATATGCCATCTCAGGACGAATGCAAATAACCACAAATCAGATAAAGGCTCGATTTAATAAATCGGCCACAGATGTACCCATAAAAAATGAGAAATAAATTCATGACCGATGAGCATCTTTCAATTCAATCTATTATGAAAGAAAAAACTTTTTATGTGTTGGAGCGGTGAAGCGTCAACTGTTCTGGCAGTTATAGGTATAGGAACAACAATTTATGCCGCTTACAAGAAAGAACCAGCGGCGCTATGGATAGCCCTTGGCTATTTTTCATCAATGGAGCTATTGCAGGCTTTTACCTACTCGGTGATTGATCAGTGCTCACTGCCTTCTAATCAAATTGCCACTATCCTCGGTTATTTGCACATTAC
>JBBKXC010000023.1:0-3134 GCA_037969275.1 Bdellovibrionales bacterium
CTTCAATACAGCCGCCTTCCCGTCTATAAGGACAAGCTCGACGAAGTATTGGGCACAATCCATATCAAGGACGTACTTTCAACGCTTGCGCGCGGTGAGCCTTTAGTTTTAGCCAACCTAATCCGCGAGGTGCCGATTGTTGCGCCATCCATGAATATTCTCGACCTCCTTATGGAGATGCGCCAGACGCGCAAACACATGGCGATGGTTGTTGATGAATTTGGCGGTATAGATGGCCTTGTGACCATTGGTGATATTATCGAGGAAATTGTCGGCCACCTTGAAGATGAGCACGATGTAGACACCCAGCCGCGCATTACCCGCTCAAAAGAAGAAGGCTTACTTGCCGATGCACGGTATGATGTTGATGAGTTTGAGCAGGAATTTGGCAGAATTCTCAGCGATGAAGAGCGTGAAGACAATGACACACTTGGCGGCCTTGCATTTTATATGGCCGGACGCGTTCCGGCGCGCGGCGAGGTCTTGACTCATTCCTCCGGCATGGTATTCGAGATACTGGATGCCGATCCGCGGCGCGTAAACCGCATTAAAATCACCAAAATCCCGCAAAGCGAGATCAGGGCAACCAAATAAGTATTAATATAGCTGGTGAGCCTTATGCCTATTTCTGCGCAGTCTTTTTATCCACCTAAATTTGGCGGACTTTTAATCCTCATGGCCCTTAGCGGTTTGGCGGGGGCTTTTGCTATGGCTCCCACTAATTTCTGGCCGTTTATACTGCTTGGGCTTGGCGCTCTATTTTACGCGCAGCACATGGCCGCAAAACCATGGAAAGCCTTTATATTGGGCTGGGTATTCGGCTTTAGCTATTTCATCATCAGCCTCTCATGGATCGGCAATGCCTTGCTCGTTGAGGGTAATGATTTTGCATGGGCTTGGCCGCTGGCGGTCTCCGGCCTGCCTGCCCTGCTCGCGTTTTTTCCGGCACTGGCTTGCTATACTGCGCGAAAATTTTCAGGACAAAGCCTCCTTCGCAATTTTGCCGCCTTTGTCGCATTGCTCTCGACTTCAGAATGGCTGCGCGGCCATGTTCTGTCAGGCTTTCCTTGGAATCTATACGGCTATGCTTGGGGCGGATCGCTGCCTATGCTCCAAACTCTATCCCTCACGAACGCCTATGGCCTTACGGCTCTGACAATTTTTTGGGCCAGTGCTTTTGCCTTTACGTTTTTATACTCCGAAAAGCGCGTAATTCGTTTTGCTCCAGCGTTCATAAGCGTCTTGAGCATGGTGCTTTTATATACTTACGGTTATGGCCGCCTTCAGGCGCACCCCTTAGAATTTGACGAGAACATCGATATTCGCCTCGTTCAACCCAATATAAATCAGTCCGAAAAATGGCAACGCGGCAAAATGGAAGAGCATTTCGAGAGACTTTTACGCCTCTCCGCGCCTGAAAATGACAGCGATAAAACCACTTATATTGTCTGGCCTGAAACAGCTCTCAATTTCTATTATCTTGATAATCCTGTCACCCTTGCCATGCTTAGAGAAATGCTCTCCCTTTACAGCGGAGAGGTTTATCTTGTTAGCGGTGCGCTACTGCGCGGCGCAGACAAAACCCATACCAACAGCGTTATCGTCTTGGACAAAAACGCCGAGCAAATCGCGCGCTATGATAAATCCCACCTCGTTCCATTTGGTGAATACATCCCGCTACAAAGCCTTATACCTATTGAAACCGTCACGAAATTTTCCGGCTTTATAAGCGGTGATGGCCCTAAAACGCTAGAAAACACAGGCCCTTTAGATTTCAGCCCTCTTGTTTGCTATGAAATCCTATTTCCCGGCAAAGTTATAAATTCCAATATGAAGCCTGCGCAGGCTATTATCAACGTGACCAATGATGGCTGGTACGGGATCAGCGCGGGCCCTCATCAACATTTAATGAAGGCGCGCTTTCGCGCAATTGAAGAAGGGACCCCCGTTATTCGCGCCGCAAACACAGGAATATCCTCAATAATTGACCCTTATGGGCGCGTCATATACAACTCGGAATTATTTATTGAGGCCAGCCATATTGCCTCACTACCTAAAAAAGTTATACGTTAGGCATAACATATTTTCTAAAACGCATTATGTTTACTGATTGCGGTTGAATTATAAAAAAATCACAACAAGTACATAGATTGAATGTTTTTTAAATAGTATACCTTAGGTTAGTTGCATACAGTGGCAATCATAAAGTAAAGATATCCGCGATACACAGATGGATAAAGCAAGACATCACGTTAGCAAAAACTATATGAGTAAATTTTATGAGTGAAAAAATAATTAAGAAAAAAGGTAGCGCTGAGCCTGTCGACAAACATGTTGGCAAAAGGCTTCGGATTAGACGCTCACTTCTAGGATTAAGTCAGGAAAAGTTGGCCGAGCAAGTCGGCGTTACATTCCAGCAAGTCCAGAAATATGAACGCGGCGCAAACCGCGTCAGCTCCAGTAGACTTTTCCAGTTCAGTAAAATTCTTGGTGTTCCTGTAGATTATTTCTTCGATGAAATGGATAAACTAATGGAAGCGCAAAGCGTTGCTATGGGTATGTCCGACAACAATCAGGAAAAATTCGAAACCGAAGAGAATGATGATGTCATGCAGCGCAAGGAAACAATTAAACTTGTGCGCGCTTATTACAGCATTAAGGATAAAAATGCCCGCCAAGATATTTACAAATTGATGAAAACCCTCTCCAAATCCGATAACGAATAAGTCGTCTTTTCTGCGGTTTAATTCGTTTTTTCCCTTGAACAGCAGAGATTCCACCATTAAGGTGGGTTTTTGGGCCATAGCTGGCACCGTATACCATACAATTATTTAGCTTAGAGAGTTTAACAACATGTCACTATTACAAGGGCAATCCGCCGTGAAAGAACAAGATATTTCGCTTAACAAGCAACATGACCTTAAGGATTATATTTTTACGAGTGAGTCCGTATCAGAAGGACATCCGGATAAAATCTGTGACCGAGTTTCCGACGCCGTAGTTGATTTATATTTTAAAGCCGACCCTTATTCACGCGTTGCCTGCGAAACGTTGGTTACAACGGATAAGATCATTATAGCCGGTGAAACACGCGGCCCCGATAGCGTCACAAAAGCCGATATCGAGCGCGTTGC
>JBBKXC010000024.1:0-2537 GCA_037969275.1 Bdellovibrionales bacterium
GGTGGCTTTTGCTGCTGCCGGGGTGGTGGAGCATTACGCTTGCTTTGGGCGGGTTTAAAAATATGGGCGTTTATGGCGCGCTTTTACTTCTGGCCTTTTATATTGGCGCGGTTGTAATGAGGGGCGCTGGCTGCGTTATTAATGATCTGTGGGACCGCGATATAGATGCCAAGGTAGAGCGTACGCGCGCAAGGCCGCTGGCTTCTGGCACTGTGTCGCCCCGCCAAGCCATGCTGTTTTTGGCGGTTCTTTTAAGTATAGGCGCAGCTATTCTATTCTCTCTCAGCCCCGCCGCGATTATTCTTGGCTTTTGTGCCCTACCGCTGATTGTCCTCTATCCGCTTATGAAACGCATTACCTATTGGCCGCAATTATTTCTCGGCATCACTTTTAATTTCGGGGCGCTGATGGGCTGGGCGGCCGTAACGGGCGAGATTAGTTTTGCGCCCATCCTTCTCTATATCGGCGGGATTTTCTGGACGCTTGGCTATGATACGGTGTACGCGCATCAAGACAAAGAAGACGATATACTTGCCGGAATTAAATCTACGGCGCTACGCCTTGGCGGCGCGTCAAAGGGCTGGGTGGCTGGATTTTATTTGCTGGCGATAGCTCTGATGGGCACGGCGGTGTTGTTGATAAAGTTCAACGCTATTGCGCTGCTCCTGCTCTTGCTCCCCATGGCGCATATGGCGTGGCAGCTTCATGCGTGGGATATGAACAATCCCGAAAGCTCGCTCAAGATTTTCAAATCTAATCGTGACTTTGGTTTGTTGCTATTGCTGGTTTGTCTGATCTAAGGGGCTGGCTCTGCTGTCTCAACTTCGCGCGCGCCTTGGGTGTCCTGCAAGGATTTCAGCAAAGCCGAATTGCCTGCCTTAAGGATGAGATTGGCAAAGCTTTTGCCCTCTTTGGCCGCTTTCGGGTCGAGATATTTTAAATCCGCGCCTTGTGCTAAAAGCTCTTCAAAGCGTTTGCCGTCTGTACTGCCTTCTTTAATGAGACCCATAACTTCGGTTGAAGCTCTTAATATATCAGTTGCGCGGCTCAAAGCAGCACTTTCCAGCGCAATCATGCATTGGTTTTCGCCAATGCTAATGCTGGATACAAAGCGTCCTGCAAAATCATCTCCGAAATGATCGATCATCATTTTTCTAACCGTGCTGGCCATAGCGCCAGGCTTTTGGGATTCCAGCACTATGCTTTTCCATGGCTGCGGACGATCATAATGTCCATCGAGCTCTTTTCCGGCGCCATTGAGGGCGTGGAGTAGAGTGCTGAGCGCAGGATTTTTTTGTAATAATGGTGTTGGCGCAGTGTTAGAGCGGGTTACATCATTAACGATCAGACTTTGAGCAATAAGGAAATCTTTAGCATCGGCGGAAAATTTGAAAACGAAGCGGTTCGGGTCAGATTCGCGCACTATACCAAAGCGGCGGCTGTTGGCGATGTAATACCCTTCAAAATCAACGGAATCATGCCAGTCTTTTTGCAAAGCCGCGGTGTCGTATTTGGCGGAAGCCGGGTCAATCGCTTCTCCGTTATCGCGTTTATCAATTAAATAGGCCAGCAGCTCAAAAGCTTTTTCAGGGTCTAGCTTATTAAAAAGTTTTATTTCAGGCTCTATCCCAAGGTCGACCGCGACCACAAGCTTGGCGGGCTCAAGAAATTTGAGGGTTAAATCTAACCCTGTTTCTTTGGCGATAGCTTCATCAAAGCTAACCGTATTCATCAAACCACCAAAAATAAACTCTGAATCCCTATAGGATGTCGGTTTATCAAAGCACAGCGTTGTTTGTGAATTTTCCAAGAACAAAACTTTGCTTCCGTCACGCTGAAAGCTTAGAACGGCGTTGATATCAGGAAGCTCGATTGTCTCTGTATTATTTTTCTTGCCCGCCGCATTAAAATTTTCAAAATCACCGGAGCGCAAGCCCTCGATTTGCGTTATATCTGATGGAACGCCTTCTTGAGAAATAAAGAATTTTCTTCCCGATTCATCTTGAACTTCGAAGCCGCCTCCAGTTTTAAGCACATCAATAAATGATCGTGACTGCGTCTCAATATTGGCCGCGCCCATGAGAACATTGCGCATAATATTTTTTTGATCAACTGGCGTTGAATAATGCGCGCGAAAACCTGTGTCTTTTTCATCTGTAGTAAGGCTGATATTACCATGCCGTTTTGTGCTTAAGCGATTGAATTGTTTCATCAATCTTTGTTCATTAAACTCGTTTCCCCAATTACCTTTTGAGGCAAAATGCTGGATAATCTGGCGTTTAGAGGCGAAAGTGAGCACTATAAAAACTTCCCTATTTTATGTATTTTAATTTTGTAAAATACTAATAGGGTTTTAGGTCGCGCGTCAAGGCTTATTAACCGCCGTACAATCCGCGTAAGCGCTGCTCAGCAATAACAAGCATTGGCAGATCAATCGTTCCGGCACGGCGCAGATCTACAAAAAGCGGGTCGAACTGGCGCGGCAGATTCGGATTATCCTCCAGCCAGCATTCCAGCAATGATTTGCCTTTCTTGCT
>JBBKXC010000025.1:0-7049 GCA_037969275.1 Bdellovibrionales bacterium
ATGAACACGACACCAAAATCCCTGAACAATGCCGAAGAAGTTATCGAGCGTTTTGGCGGTATCCGCCCGATGTCGACAAAAACAGACATCCCCGTAACAACCATTCAGGGTTGGAAAAAGCGTAACTCTATCCCCGATGCCCGCGTTGATGACATTATAGAGGCTGCGCGTAAAAATGATGTGGACCTGAGCGACCTACTTAAAAACGGCGGCGCCAACCAGAACCAGAACAACGTAGCAGCAGCCACACCGACTAAGAATGAAAATTTTAAAACAACGCTTAGCGAAGCCAAGCCTGTTGAGCCACAAGAAACAGAGACAGTAACGCCGCAGAGCAATGTGCCGCGTACCGTGCCAAACTCTGCAAACACCGCGTCCAAAGCGCCCACTTCACCGCTTGATATTGATAACCGCCTTGCCGCTTCCGAAAAGCGCGCCGTGACAAAAAGCGCCTTAATCAGCATTCTAGTTGTTGCGCTGATGGTTGGCGCCATGGCGCTTTTGCTCTGGCCGAAAGCCAAAGAAGTAGATGAGCGCCTTGATGCCAATGGCCGCAAGCTGAGCGAGTTAGAAATTCAGATACAAGATGATAAATCCTTTTTAGGCGGACTTATGCCCGAGAGCCTCAAGGGTCAAATCCCCGGAATAGTAAAAAGTGTCGAAGATATGCGCGACCAAGCCGTTGCAGCCAAAGAACAGCTCACCGCCGCTATGCAAGAAGTTAAAGAGATGTCGCAAGATGTAATCGGTGAGGGTGCAGGCTCAATCGAGCAGCGCCTTGCCAAACTTGAAGCGCATCTAGGCACAATGGCCGCGAGCCCGCAAATGAGCTATTTCCTTGAAAAAATTCAAGGCTATCAGTCCACATTATCCGGTCAGGAAATGCTCGGAAATGCCAGCGCAGAGCTGAGCGCCCTCATGACGAATTTCAATCAAGGCCCCGAACAATTTGGCGCATATCTTGATCAAGCACGCCAACAAAGCGCTGCACTTTCCCAAACAATGGGCGATCTCCCAGCCGAAGACCTCAAGGCTGCCGCACTACTATTGACGATGAACCAGTTCCGCGGCGCACTAAATCGCGGCAATGAGAATTTTGAGTCCGATTTGACGCTTTTGAAAAACTTTGTCGGCGAAGATGGCATGGAGCTTCACGCCGCGCTTGATCGCCTCGCCCCTAAGGCGCAGAGCGGCGTTCTGACTTTGGGTGGCCTCACAACAGAGTTCCGCGAAGTTGCGGGCGAAGCAGTTGTGTCTTCCCTTAAAGGCGAAGATGTTAATTTTAAAGAAAAAGCCATGGCGCGCATGAATGATTTGTTCAGTGTCGAGCGTGATGGCGAGCTTGTGACAGGTACGGATACTCAAGCCAAGCTTGCGCGCACGATGGATTTACTGGAATCCGGTAATCTCGATCTCGCCATTAGCGAGGCAGAAACACTGGACGGAGAAGCCGCGCAAAGTGTTGCCCCATGGCTTGAAGAAGCCAAGCGCACAAGCGCCGCCAAGGATGTTAAATCCATACTGGATTATAATATAGACCTTCAAACCCTTGGCATGCCAAGTGGTGACGCTGGCGATAAATTTGGCGCAAGCAATGCTGATGCATTGAAAGGCGCGATGTCCGGCATATCTACTTCTGGCCGCATGGTAGAAGACCCTGAATCCGGCCTTCGTATATATCTGCCGGCTAAGAGTGTCTTTTCCAGCCCAAAAATGGCCGCGCCCAAGGGTATGAATACTCGCTAAAAAGGTGTAAACTCCTTGGATTACCTCTAAGGAGTTTTGAATGTACCGCGCCCTTATTTTTCTGATTAAAGCCGCCCTTGTTGTGGCGCTTGTCGTTTGGATTGCCGAGCGTGAAGGCAGCGTTCGTCTTAATTGGATTGATTCGCAGGGCGCCGATATCGCCGTGAACATTAATCTTGGATTGTTTTTGTTGGGCTTGCTCGGTCTGATGCTTTTCTCACTTTTATTGTTCCGCATTTTCAAAGGCTTTGCCGATTTCCCGAAAAGCTGGAAACGCTATAAAGAAATCACCAATAAGGATAAAGGCTTTCGCGCCCTCACCCTTGGCCTTACGGCTGTTGCGGCGGGTGATACCAAGGCCGCCGTCTATCAAGCGCACCGCGCCGAGCATTTGCTTCCTGAAAATAGCGCGCTCACACTACTTCTGAAAGCGCAGGCCGCCCGGCTTGATGGCCGTGAAGAAGAGGCCAATGATAATTTCTTGCGGTTGCTGGAGCATAAGGACGGCTCATTCTTAGGTATGCGCGGGCTTTTGCAATCGGCGCTTGACCGTAAAGATTATGCCTCCGCACTAACGATTGCGCGCGAAGCTTTGAAGCTACACCCAAAACAGCCATGGATTTTGGGCGTGACCTATGACCTTGAAATTCGCCAGCGAGAGCTTGAAACCGCGCTTAAAACGCTCTACCGCGCTGAAAAATACAAAGCCATTGATAAGGAGCGCGCCGCGAGCGACCGCATTGCTATGCTGCTCTATCAAGCCGATATGGAGATGGAGAACGGAGCGCCGCACGCCGCCAAAGCCCATCTCGAAAAAGCATATAAATATAACGAGACATTTATTCCGACCGTCATACGTCTCTCGCGCTATTATATTCAGCATGGCAAACGCAAAAAGGCCGCGAGCCTTATTGAAAAAGCATGGAAGGTCAATACGCATCCCGACCTTATTCCCCTTTGGGCCAGCGCCGCGCCGAAGGGCAAAAAGAAAGACCAGAGCCTTGAGCAAGTGAAATGGTTCGAGAAACTTTCCCAGATAAATTCTAATTCCTATCAAGGGCAAATTGCCGTGGCCAAGGCCGCTATGGAGCATGGCATGTGGGGCGAAGCGCGCCATCATTTGAAGCAAGCTGAAGCCATCCGCACCAGCAAAACGCTTTACCGCCTCTATGCGCTGGTTGAGGAAAAGGCCGGCAAAGGCACGGAACTTGTGCAGGAATATCTGCAAAAAGCCGCCGACGCGCCCCCTGAGAAAAGCTGGATTTGCAAAGAAACAGGGCATCTTTACACAAGCTGGAGCGCTTACGCCCCGCCGCATAATGCCTTTAATACAATTATGTGGGATTTACCCTTTGTGCAGGATGAAGCACTGCTCCTGACACGTGCGGAAGACCTTGAACCAACGCCAGTAATTGAGGCGCCGCGATAATTTATTATTTAAAATAAGTTGACATAATTGGAAGTTTTCTTTATTTAGAAAGCTAATTTTAATAATTTTGAAGGATAAATTTTATGTCAAAAGAAACAGTCAAAGATAAAAATGTACAACTATTAGCAGCATTTGTAGGTGCTGCGGTAGGCGGAGCACTCGTGGCGGGTACAGCTAAAACAGCAGGGCATGATCCTGCAGCACTTGCTGTTTTTGGTGGTTTAATGACAAGCGGATTAACTGTCGGGTTTGCTGCTACTACTAAACTAATTCAGCAATTCAAAAGTGATTACGCGGCCAATAAAGCAGCGGAGCCTGTAGCAACAATAAATTCACTTTAAGCTGTCCAGCCGAAACTTTAGTCGCTTTAAAGTTTCCAGAATTTGAAATCTTTGCGCGCCATATAGCAAAAATATATCAATCCCGTGAGGAAGCCCCCGATATGGGCTTCCCATGATTGCCCGCCCATCAGCAGCGCTATACCGACCATGAAGGCCAGCCAGAAGCCGATAATCACGGATATGCCGTATTTACGCACAGCCTTGAACTGCGAAAAACCGCCGCGCTTATAGAGTATCACAATCAGCACGGCAAAAAGCCCGTCTATAGCGCCAGACGCTCCGATCAGAGGTGCATCTCCGCCAAAATGTACAAGGAAAAACAGCAGCGCCCCGCCTAGCCCCGAGGCCAGATAGAATTTCACGGTTTCTTTTGTCCCAAATTCCCGCGCAAAAAAGGTGCCGAGCGCCGTCAGGAGAATAAGATTAAACACCAAATGCATCCAGCCGCCGTGTAAAAACATATAGGTAAAGGGCGTGAGCACAGAGAATATATCCGTATTGGGATAGATATGCGACGGCACAAAACCAAAGCGCATAAAGAGCTGCATCGTTTGTAGATCGGTAAGAACGAAAGACTGAATGGCCTGAATAATAATCAGCAAAGGCACAATCACACGCACAAAAACCGGAATATTAGGCACATTAAGAAATGGTGGATTTGCGGCCTTGTTCAATATTTTTTGCTTAGCCTTATATTCCGCGCGCCAGGATTCTTCTTTTTCGATTTTTTCTCTGCGAATGCGGTCGCGATCAGCCAGTGTCGGGAAATGAACGATTTTTTCATCGTCATCGCCGTTACCGCCCCCGCCATTACTGCCAGAGCCGTTCATGCTTGATCCATTATGTTTTGATCCGTTTGTACCCATACCGCCAAGCTTACTGCAAAATTATTGGAATGGGTATAGCCAAGATTTAAAAAATATTTGCTGCAGCGCAGCCGCAAAGGGGTGTGCAAAGCAATATTCAAAGGTCTATAGTATTGGCAAAAATAAGAATCAAAAAATAAAAAGAACAGGAGCCAGATAATGAATAAACCAGCCCGCAGTATTTCCGGTTCAAGTGAGGAGCCCACAATGGATTATGATTTCACCAAAATGCCCAATTCCTATGATGAGTTTTGGATGCCCTTCACCAATCAGCGCGGCTGGAAGAAAAACCCGAAGATGCTGGTGCGCTCAGAAGGCATGTATTATTACGACGCCAGTGGGCGAGAAATTCTGGACGGCGCAGCCGGTCTATGGTGCGTTAACGCCGGTCACAATATAGAGCGCATTCGCAAAGCCGTTATCTCCCAAATGGAGAGCATGGATTTTGCCTGTACTTTCCGTTTTGGCCACCCCGCAGCCTTTCAGGCAGCAGCAAGGCTTGTCTCCATGATGCCGAAAAATATCAGCAATGTATTTTTCAGCAATTCCGGCTCCGAAGCCGTAGACACTGCGCTTAAAATTGCGCTGGCCTATCACCGCGCTAAAGGCGAAAGCTCACGCCGTTTATTTATTGGCCGCGAACGCGCTTATAATGGCGTTGGCTTTGGCGGTATATCAGTTGGGGGCATACCCTATAACCGAGCCGCTTTCGGTCAGCTTTTGCCCAATGTCGATCACATGCGCGCCACTTATGATTTTGAGCGCGATGGCATTACGCGCGGCCAGCCCGATAAAGGCGCAGAGATGGCGGATGATCTGGAAAGAATAATCCAGTTGCATGATCCATCCAATGTAGCGGCCGTTATTGTCGAGCCTGTATCTTGCTCCACTGGCGTGTTACCTCCGCCAAAGGGTTACCTTGAGCGCCTGCGCGAGATTTCTAAAAAGCATGGCGTATTGCTTATATTTGATGAAGTTGTCACAGGTTTTGGCCGCTTAGGAACTGCGACTGCTGCGGAGTTCCTCGGCATAGAGCCTGATATGATTACGACTGCAAAAGCTATCACCAACGGCGCAATTCCGTTTGCCGCGACATTTACCTCGAAGGAAATATTTGATGGTCTGATGCAAGGGCCGGAAGAAGCAATTGAGATGTATCATGGCTACACCTATTCAGGTCATCCTGTGGCCGCGGCCGCTGCGATTGCCACAATGGATGAATACCAGGAAGAAAAAATCTTCGAAAATGCGCAGGCCATGATGCCGAAATGGGAAGAGGCTATCCACTCTCTTGCCGAAAAGCCCTATATCAAGGACATCCGCAATTTCGGTATCATCGCAGGGATCGAAATGCACCCCGGCAAAGACGGTGAAGATTTGGGCACAAAAATGTTCAACGATATGTGGGAAGAAGGCCTCACCATGCGCCCCGGCGCATCTGGCTGCGTTGCCCTTTCTCCGCCGCTTATTCTGGATGAAAACCATATTGATCGTATGGTCAGCATAATCGGTAACTATCTGGACAAGCTTTAAGAGGGAACTCTCCCGAGCTTTATATGGTTTGCATTCAAAGGAGTGCAAACCATGGCAATTGATAAAAAAACAGTTTCACAGGATGAGTTTTCTATGTGGCGGGCGGTTTTCGCCTTTGCACTTGCTGATGGCAAGCTGACCATAGAGGAACAAAAAATCCTCTCGCACCATATCGACAGTGTTGATTTTTCAAAAGAGCAGCTCGAGACGCTCCGCGCCGATATGAATGTCAAAAATGATGTCGAGGATTTATTTTCAAAAATCATCTCCCCCGAAAATAAAAAGAAGTTTTGCGCTCTAGCGCGCAGCCTGGTTTGGTGCGACGGGGATATTGCCATTCAAGAAAAGCATATTTTGCAGCATGTAAAATGTTTCCAAACGCGCGAATATTCCGAGATGTTGAAAAACAGCGCCGGAAGTGATGCCTATAAAAATTTTGTAAGAGCCTATGAAGACACAAATGGATTTACGCAAATCAAGCCTGCGCCAATATTCCAGATTGCGGCGTGAGCTATTTTCTGCGCAGAAAATTTACAGCCATAGAGCCAAGCGCGAGAATACCGAATGTAATTACCATCTTGACGAAGGTTTCGTCCCGAATGGCGTCGGGCATCCAGACTTTAACAACCCCCATCAAAACAAGGGCGAAAATCAGAAGCGTTCCAAAGAATGTAAGAATATTTTTTATGTTCATATAAAGATGATAGCAGCCGAATAGAATTTTCCAAATAAAAAAACCGCCTGCTCGTATAAGCAGGCGGAAGATTCATAATTGGAGAGAAATATTATGTTTCTTATTTTTAAACTGTGTTAACCGATGGACGGCCCGCGCATTCCGATATTCTCGTTTTTGACGCGGTCATATTTATAAGCCTTATCCTCATTGCCTTTCGGAGCAAGGAAAGATGGTGGTGTGTAGCGTGTAATCAGAGCGCCAGCAGAAGCCAGAAGATCTGTCGCTGCAATACGTGAATGCTCGATTTGCTGCGTAAATTTATGCATCACAGCTTCCATTGCTTCTTTTGCGATTTCCATGCCCATAACGACCATTTTCTTAACATCACCAAAATCCGGTGTTTTGCCCTCGGAAATATCAGCAAAGGCCTTGGCCATGATGCCGTTCATATCGGAAAG
>JBBKXC010000026.1:0-4140 GCA_037969275.1 Bdellovibrionales bacterium
GGCGAATAAGGTTGTGGAGCTAATTCTCAAAAACGCCTCCATCGCCGTGACGGGGATTTGGCAGGCGGATGATGATGGTATTTTAAACCCCGCCAATATCGAGCTTTCGCCGGGGAGCATTATTCCAAAAGCTGTGGGCTCGAAAGGCTTGCAACCACTGGAGATGCCGGGGCGTTTTGATGTGTCCGAGTTGATGCTCGATAGTTTGCGGGGCCGCATTCGCCATGCGCTTTTGACTGATCGCTTGGGGCCATTAACCGCGCCGCGTATGACCGCCACCGAGGTTATTGAGCGCAGCGCCGAAATGTCGCTCTTGCTGGGCGCAACGTATGGGCGGTTGCAGAGCGAGCTTCTGACGCCCCTTATTAAGCGCGCCTTCAGTATCCTTAAGCGCCGCGGCGAAGTGCCGGATATTGCGCTGGATGGACGTCTGGTTTGCGTGGATTACCGCTCGCCTCTTGCGCGCTCTCAAGGGCAGCGCAATGTGCAAAACACGCTCAGCTGGATTAATTCAGTGCTGGCGATGGGGCCGGAAGCGTCAAAAGCTGTTGATCTGGCTAGGGCTGCCCGTTTCTTGGGCGAAGCGCTGGGCGTGCCAAGCGATCTTATCCGCAATGAATTGCCGCTGCCTGCGCAATTACCGCAGTTAAAAACAGAAGAGGGAGCGCTTGCCGATGAAACTATTTAACCGTGAAGAAAGCCTGCCGATGAACACTGCGCTGGAGGAGGCAATGATCTATCAAAGATTGCGCCCCGAACAGATCGAGCAAAAGGAAATGGAGCGTGTTTTTGCCCGGCTCTTTTCCTCCGAAGACGGCAAGAAAGCGCTGGCTTATTTACAGGTCATGACCTTTCAACGTGCTCTTGGGCCGAGCTCGAGTGATACCGAGCTTCGGTATCTGGAAGGGCAGCGCGCCATGGTAGGCACAATTTTGCGCCTCATCGACCGTGGCCGCCAAGGATGATGGTTTTTGAGGGCAAGGCGTAGCGCGTTTACGCGCCTAAGCCCATGAATAGGCGTAGCGCGTTTACGCGCCTGAGCCACTTAAAAAAATATTTATTTAAACCAAAAGGAGAAAAAGAATGGACTTTAATTTACTCACCGAAGGTCTAGACGAGCAAGCCATACCGCAAAAATTTAAGGACACTGAAACAGGGGCAATTAACATCCCTGCGATTGTGAATTCTTACGCCGAGCTTGAAAAGAAGATGTCAGGTCAAAGCGGCGCGCCGAATAGCCCTGATGATTATTGTATCGAGTGTAAGCACGGTATGTTTACGCCGGATGCCGATATTAACAGCCGTTTGCACGCTAAGGGGCTTTCACAGGAACAGTTGCAAGAGGTCTATGATCTGGCGGCTGAAAAACTTATTCCCATGATCATGGATTTGGCCGGAGACTTTCAGGCAGATCGCGAAGTCGAAAAGCTTATCGGGCATTTCGGCGGGCGTGAAAACTGGCAGGAAGTCTCACGACAATTATTGGCTTTTGGCCAAAAAAGCTTGCCGCGCGATGTGCTGGAAAATCTCTCTAGCTCATTCGAGGGCGTTCTTGCGCTCTACCGCATGATGAAGGGCGAAGATCCCGCTATGAGCCGTGCCGAGACTCAAGCTAGTAATTCTGGCGGCATGAACGAGCTGAAAAGCATGATGCGCGACCCGAAATACTGGCGCGAAAAAGACCCATCCTTTGTTGCCAAGGTGACGGAAGGTTTTAAAAATATGTATGGAGAAGGGTAGAAATCCCTATACTTGCTGGGACTCAGCGAATTGTGCGGTCATAAAGTCATCCACAACCATTTGGAAACGATCGCGAATATCCTTAGTCAAAGGCTCGAATTCAAAGGCCACGCGGCCTTTGTTTTTGCGCACAACATGCGCCACATTAGGAACATCAAGAATGTCATCGCGCAGTTGAAACTTTAGAGCAATTTCTGCGGAATCGCCAATGCCGAAGCGGCGCTCATCGCATAAAATCTGTACGCCGCCAATGCTCCAATCAACAACCGGAAACATGTTGTCGCCAATCATAGTAACGCAGCGATCAGACGTACGGCGAGAATGACGGCGGCGCGAAGTGGCGTCATTTACTGATTTGCCCTTCAGTGATCCGATTAGTGCGTTTAACATGGTTGGAACCTCTATTGTGTGTAAAGTATTATAAGGCGCTTTGGCGCCACGTAAACACTTTGTTAATTTATGTTAAAGGGAATCTAGCATTTATTTACAAAAAAAGCAAAAAGCGCTTAAATTATGCTTGACATTATAGGAATTTTATCCTAATTTAACATCATCAAGTCCAGAGCTGCGTCTAAAACATGTTTTTGGGTGGTAGTTTTCGGCTCTTGATTCTCTCTTTCCTAAAACTCGCATGGCTTAAAGACAACGGGATATTTAATGATCCCGCCTTTATCGCCGTGCATTTTTTTTACCGGACACCAAGGCCGTATCTTAGATCGACAACCTGCTGGCCCGGCAATTTCTCTTAAATCAAACATCAACTTTAAAAAGGATATTGCTATGTCTACAACACTAGATCAGGCCTTTATCAAGCAATTTGAACGCGAAGTTCACGAAGCTTATCAACGTCAAGGCTCCAAACTTCTTGGTACTGTGCGTACTATTTCGGAGGTCAATGGCTCCGCTGCGATTTTTCAGAAGGTCGGTAAGGGGACGGCTTCTACGAAATCAACGCATGGCATGGTTCCGATTATGAACCTTGCGCATTCCAACATCGAAGTGGTCCTCAGCGATTACTACGCCGGTGATTGGGTTGATCGACTTGATGAGCTGAAAACCAATATTGACGAGCGTCAAATTATTGCCGCCGCCGGTGCGCATGCGCTGGGTCGCAAAACAGATGAGCTTATTATCACGGCTATGAGCGCCGCCGATGACAATGTTGTAGTGGATGATAATACCGGGCTTTCCCTGAATAAGGTTCTTGAAGCGTTCGAGACTTTTGGTGAAAACGATGTGCCGGATGATGGCGGGCGTTTCGCCATTGTCGGCTGGAAACAATGGAGCGAGCTTTTGAAACTCGAAGAATTTGCGAGTGCTGATTACGTTGGCGCGGATAATTTGCCGTTCTCTACCGTGACGCAGGCTAAAATGTGGCTTGGTACAATCTGGATGCCGCATTCCGGCCTGCCTATTGACGATAACGATGTGCGCTCTTGTTTCTACTACCACAAAACAGCAATCGGCCACGCCGCAGCTTCAGATGTTCAAACGGATATCACCTGGCACGGCGACCGCGCGTCCCACTTCGTCAATAACATGATGAGCCAAGGCGCAGGCCTTATCGACGAAGCCGGAATTGTTGTCATTGAATGTGATGAAACGCCTGATGCTTAATTTTTAAGAACGGATCATTTGAGCCGAGCCGCAGTCGCGGCTTTTGGGGGGCGCATAACTCGATTTATGAACTCTGAAAGCCGCGGCTGCCCGAGAGAAATCTCGCGTTCGTTCATTTTAAACCAAATTTATAAGGAAAAAAATAATGTCTTTTACAGCTACAGATTTGAGCGTACTTGCCTATGCCAATAATTTCACTCTCTGGCACTATGTGACCGAGGATGATGCCATTACGGGCACGGGCTATTTTAACAATGCAGCCGATATGCTGCGCGTCAACGACCTGATTATCGCGAATGTCGATACGGATGGTACGCCGTTGGTTGCGTTTTATGTCGTGAGTGCGAATGCTGGCGGCGTCGTTACCGTTACGGCTTACTCTTCTGCGGAATAGTAAGTTTTAAGCGCGTCCTCTTTCTGTTCTTGCAGAAGATGGCGCAGGCCGGCAGGGAAGCGGGGCTGGAGCGCATGATCGCTCGCCCCGTTTCTTTATTAATTCATATAGGGTGTAGCGGGGGTGTCCCAGCGCGTGTCCGGCTCATCGCCCTTTTCAAGGCCAACCAGATGGTTATGAAGGCTTTCGACCATGGCTTTAATAGAGGGCTTGCGGGTTTCTTCAATGGATTGTCCGTAAAGCAGGATGTTCAACGCTTCGTCGAAAACCTCGTCAAAGCGCCTTGCGCCGCGATCATCGGTTATGATTTTTGTATTGTCGTAGACGCCGATTTCGCCAAAGCCTTCATGCCAAAGATGGGCTTGAACGGCGTTGGCCAGATCATCATT
>JBBKXC010000027.1:0-4116 GCA_037969275.1 Bdellovibrionales bacterium
GCGCTAAACAAGCCGCGTTTTGATGAAGAGCCCGTGGGCCGTATGCGCGCCGCCAACCAGACCCGCATCCGCTCCTCCATTGCCGATCCGAACTGGATTGCCGCGCGGATTTTGAACGATGTCGCCTATGCAGGTCACCCTTACGCCTTGAATAGCGGCGGAACGCTCTCCAGCCTGGACGCCATCACGCCCGACGATCTACGCAGCTTTGTCAAAGCCAACCTCACCAAAGACCGCCTCTTTATCGCGGCCTCCGGTGATATTAACGCGGATGAGCTTAAGGTCGTCATGGAGCAGGTTTTTGCCGCCTTGCCGGAAAAATCAGAAACTGCCGAAGTGGCCGCGCTGAAATTACAGAATAAAAGCCAGAGCTATCTCTACGATATGGACATCCCGCAAACCATTATCGAGATTATGCAGCCCGGCATTGCGAAAACAGACCCCGAATACCACAATGCGCAAATTATGAATTTCATTTTAGGCTCGTCTGGTTTCGGCTCTCGCTTAACCGAGGAAATTCGCGAGAAACGCGGGCTGACTTACGGTATTTATTCTTACCTGAATAATATGGATTACTTTAATGGTCTTGCCGTTTCGACCTCTACCGCCAATAAAAACGCGGGCGACCTTCTGAAAATCTTGAAAGAAGAATGGCAGAAAATGCGCAGCTATCCCGTGAGCGAAGAGGAACTTAAGAACGCTAAAGCTTATCTGATAGGCTCGCTCCCGCTGTCTTTGACATCCACCGATAAAATATCCGGCTTATTGCTCTCACTGCAAGTAGATGCGCTTGGCATTGATTATTTGGATAAGCGCGAAGCGGCCATCCAAAAAGCAACAACGGAAGACATTTTTAAAGTCTCCCAAAGCCTGCTTGCTCCTGAAAATTTTGTCACCGTCATGGTCGGCAAACCCGAAGGCGTTGAAGGCGCTAAACCTGTAAAAGATATACCCAATGTCGAATGAAAATGAAGAGAACATCACGCTCTCTGCGCGCTTAGAGTGGCAAGCATTGCGCGCGCATTACGAGACTGTGCGCGATCTTGACATGAAGCTCCTCTTCAAGGATGACCTTGGCAGGAAGACCGATTTCACGCTCAAACATGAAGGCATAGAGTTTGATTATTCCAAAAATAAAATAACCAGCCAGACGCTGGAGCTCCTCTTTAACTTCGCCCGTGCGCAAGGCTTGGAAGAGCGCCGAGAGCAGCTTTTTTCCGGCGCCAATCTCAATGTCAGTGAACACCGCCCCGCACTGCATAGCGCCCTGCGCGGCTCATGTTCACCAAAGCTGGATATTGATGATAGCAATATCAAAAACTACGTGGATCGCTCTTTAGAAAAAATCGAGAGCTTCACAAAAGAATTCCATGCGAAAAAGCGCTTTACTGATATCGTGCATATCGGTATCGGCGGCTCTGATTTCGGCCCGCATCTGGTGTGTGAGGCGCTCAAGCACCTCTCTGTGCGCGGTGTAAAGGTGCATTTCCTCTCCAATATAGATCCCGATCACTTTGCCGACACGATGGAAGGGCTTACCCCCAAAAAGACGCTTTTCATCATTGCCTCGAAAAGCTTTTCAACCCAAGAAACGCGCCAAAATGCCAAAAGCGCCCGTAGCTGGCTGGCTGCAAAAATTAAAGAAAAAGACATTGCCGGACATTTTTGCGCCGTAACATCCAATAAAGGCGCCGCCATAGAATTCGGCGTTAAGCCAGAGTCCATATTCGATATGGCTGATTGGGTCGGCGGGCGTTTTAGCCTTTGGTCGGCGGCAGGATTGCCGATTGCTCTTTACCTCGGCTTTGATAATTTCAAGGCTCTGCTAGAGGGCGCGCATAGCGCCGATTTGCACTTCCAAAACAGCCCTCTAGAGCGCAATATTCCGGTCATCATGGGTTTGATCGGTCTGTGGTACCGCAATTTCTGGAATTATAATGCGCATTGCATTCTCCCCTATTCCAGCCGCCTTTGCCTTCTCACGACCTATATCCAGCAACTCGACATGGAATCCAATGGCAAATCGGTCAATATTTTTGCCCAGCCCGTCAATTACGCCACAGCGCCAATCGTTTTTGGCGGTACAGGCACAAACGCGCAGCACACTTTTTTCCAGCTCCTCCACCAAGGGCGCGACGTCATTCCCGCCGATTTTATTGCCCTGCGCCAAGCCGTGATGCCGCTCGGCAATCATCATGAAAAGCTGATTTCCCATGTTGTCGGGCAAACGAAAGCCCTTATGGAAGGGCGCACAAACAAGGAAGAGCCGCACAAGCATTTCGCCGGAAACCGCCCCACCAATACGGTTTGGCTCGATTCCCTTACGCCGCATTCTTTGGGATTGCTGCTTGCTTTTTATGAGCATAAAATCTTCGTTCAAGGAACGCTTTGGCAGATCAATAGTTTTGATCAATATGGCGTTGAACTTGGTAAAGACCTTGCCCGCCTCGCTCTGAGTAAAATAAAAAACAGCTGATTACTGTATTTTTATACTTTTTAGCGTTTATTTCTTCACTAATTATTAGAGAGTATTCACTTACAATGTTGTTTCAGGATACAATAGAAAACAGCCGCGTTAGAAAATGCGGGTAATCGGCAAAGGAAAGGCTGAAACGATCAATGGCTGAGCATATCCCCGATCCAGGCGAATTATTACCGCTCGATCAGACAGCACTCGATGAAGTCATTAAAAAACATGCCATGTATTTAAAAGGGCAGCATGGCGGCGCGCGCTGCGTGCTGAAATACCGCAACCTTTCCTATCTTAAATTTAACGCTAAAGACCTCTCGCAAGCTGACTTCACCGGCTCGCTATTTATCGAGGCCGATCTTTCCAGTGGAAAATATGTCAGCGCCACGTTTTTTGCGTGCGATTTGCGCAATGCCAATTTGCGCGAAGGCGATTTCCGCCGCGTTGATTTTAGAGGCGCCTATGTTGCCGGCGCCAATCTCACAGGCGCCGACCTTGCCGAAGCCGATATGCGCGAAGGCAAAATCATGAAGCGCGGCGAAAAAGGCGAGCTCGAAGATCGCAAGCGCTCCGGCGGCGCGGGCTCCAAAACAATCTTTACGGGCGCGCGCCTTAGCGAAACCAATATGACAGGCGCGCAGGCCAAATCCGCCGATTTCTCCGATGCCGATTTAACAGGCGTTGTCCTTCACGATGCCGATCTTGAAGGCGTAAATTTTCACGGTGCCAATCTGGCCGATGCCGATTTCACCGGCGCCAATATGGCTTACGCCAATCTGCGATCCTCGATTATTTCCGGCGCTATAATGGACCGCGTCGAAAAACAGGGCATCATCATGGAAAATGTGGTGACCGACGAAGATATGGGTGCCAAGCTCGAAAATTTAGGGCGCACTTTGCCTGAGCTTCTTGAGGAGCACACGCTGTATGTGGCCACGGCAGGGCGTTCAGGCCGCCAGCTTGACCTTAGCGGCTATGATTTACGCGACGTATTGGATATAAAGCGCTTCCCCTTTACCGCTATTCAGGCAATCGGCACAAATTTCATCAATCAGGATTTGCGCGGCGCGCAGCTTCAAAGCGCAACGTTTGACCGCGCCGATTTTCGTGATTGCAAGATGCAAGAGGCCGATTTGCGCGGCTCAACCTTTAAATATGCACAGCTGACCCGCGCAGACCTTACCGAAGCCAAGCTTAATGCGCTTGTGTTTAAAAATCCAGATGGCACAAAGCGCAAGCAGCGCGTGGATTTAAGCGGCTCTTCTCTTCGCTATGCCAATCTACGCTACGCCGATTTGCGCGATTGCGTGCTCATGGGGGTTGATTTGACCAACGCCGTTCTGACCGGAGCCGACCTTCGGCGCGCAGACTTCACAGGCGCTATTCTTAAGGGCGCCATATTCGAGCATTGCAATATGCAAGACGCGCTTATTGATCTGAAATCGCTTTAGGGCGCGCGGTTATACACCTGATTTTGCTCATTGTAATGCCCGCATTACTGACATTTGCCGCGCTATGGTCTAAAAAGGCTCTATGCGCATACGATATTTACCTGAAAACCTGATTAACCAGATCGCCGCCGGTGAAGTGGTCGAGCGCCCTGCCGCCGCCCTTAAAGAGTTAATCGAGAACTCGATTGATGCGGG
>JBBKXC010000028.1:0-4194 GCA_037969275.1 Bdellovibrionales bacterium
AATGGTGCAGTGCGGTCTAATAGCCCCTTATTTAATTAAATGCACCTTACATATTTCAGGAGTTAAAATATGACATTAGCGACAAATCTTGGTTTCCCCCGTATCGGCGATATGCGCCAATTAAAGAAAGCTGTCGAAAGCTATTGGAAAGGCCAGAGCAGTAGCGATGATCTTCTGAAAGCCGGCATCTCAATCCGCGCGGAAAACTGGCAGTATCAGAAAAGCAAAGGTCTGGATCACATTCCTTCGAATGATTTCTCGTTCTACGACCAAGTTCTGGATATGACCTGTACGCTCGGCCTTATTCCTTCACGCTATAAATGGGACGGTAAACCCGTTGACCTTGATACATATTTTGCTATGGCCAGAGGCGCGCAAAAAGGCGGCGTTGATGTAACGGCGATGGAAATGACAAAATGGTATGACACCAATTACCATTATATCGTGCCGGAAATTGAAGAAGGCATGAGCCCGAAACTCTCCAGCAGCAAAATCTTCGACCAGTTCAAAGAAGCGCTGGACGCAGGTATTAAAACGCGCCCCGTGTTAATCGGACCGGCCACATATACATTCCTTGCCAAGCCACAATATGACGGCTTCAAACATGAAGAATTCGTACAAAATCTTATACCTGTTTATAACGAAATATTGGCGAAGCTTGCCGAGATGGGCGCTGAGTGGGTTCAAATTGATGAGCCTGTGTTTGCGCTTGATCTTTGCAATATCGGCCAAGGCACAATCAAAACGGCCTACGATAAATTGCAAAAACCTGCTGGTTTGAAAATTCTTGTGGCGACATATTTCGAAAGCTTGAAAGAAAATGCAGAGCTGGCCTTTGGTCTTCCTGTTGATGGCATTCACATCGATCTTTGCCGCAATTCCGGCCGCGCAAACACAACGGCAAATGACCCATCCAAAGATGTTGACCAAGCGTTGAAATTGGTTGGCGATAAGGTTCTTTCTTTGGGCGTTGTTGATGGCCGTAATATCTGGAAAAATGATATTTCAAAATCTTTGGACCTCGTTGAAAAAGCGACAGAGAAACTTGGTAAAGAAAAAGTATTTGTGGCGGGCTCATGCTCACTCATTCACTCCCCTGTTGATCTGGATAGCGAAACCAGCCTTGATGACGAGCTGAAAAGCTGGATGGCTTATGCCCGCCAGAAAGTGAGCGAAATCGTAACAATCGCCAAAGGCGCAAGCGAAGGCCGCGACGCAATTGAAAGCGATCTGGCCGATTCAAACGCCATTCAGGCAACCAAAAAATCCTCCGGCCGCATTAACAACAAGGATGTTCAGTCCCGCGTTAACGCGATCACACCCGAGATGAAAAAACGTAAATCAGCATTCGCGCAGCGCCAAAAGGTGCAGCACGCTACGCTTAATTTGCCAGCCTTCCCGACAACAACAATCGGATCATTCCCGCAAACACCGGAAATTCGTAAAGCACGTGCCGACTTCAAACGCGGCGATCTGAACGAAGCCGATTACAAAAAGGCGATGCAGGACGAGATCAAATTGGTTGTCGATTTCCAGCATGAAATTGGCCTTGATGTTCTTGTTCACGGTGAGCCGGAGCGTAATGACATGGTTGAGTATTTCGGAGAGCAGCTTTCGGGCTTTACCTTCTCTAAATTCGGCTGGGTACAATCCTATGGTTCACGCTGCGTGAAGCCGCCGATTATTTTTGGTGATGTTTCTCGCCCGAATGCTATGACGGTTGAATGGTCTAAATTTGCACAAGAGCAAACCAAACAAATCATGAAAGGTATGCTCACTGGCCCGATTACGATCCTGCAATGGTCATTCGTTCGTGACGATCAGCCCCGTAACGACACGGCGCGCCAGATTGCGCTCGCCATTCGCGATGAAGTTTCCGATCTTGAAAAGGCGGGCATCAAGATGATCCAGATCGACGAAGCCGCTTTCCGTGAAGGTCTGCCGCTCCGCCGTGATGATTGGAAAGAATATCTCGACAACGCCGTTGAGAATTTCCGCATCACCTCTTGCTGCGTCGAAGACACAACGCAGATCCACACCCATATGTGTTATTCGGAGTTCAATGACGTCATTGATTCCATCGGCGCAATGGATGCAGACGTTATTTCTATCGAGACATCACGCTCTCAGATGGAGCTTTTGAACGCATTCGTGGATTACAAATACCCGAATGAGATCGGACCCGGCGTTTACGACATCCATTCCCCCCGCGTTCCAACGCAAGGCGAGATGACTGCATTGCTGGAAAAAGCCGAGAAGGTTCTGGATGTAAAACAAATCTGGGTGAACCCTGATTGCGGTTTGAAAACACGCGGCTGGCCGGAAGTCAAAGACGCGCTTAAGAACATGGTCTCCAGCGCCAAAGAAATGCGCGAGAAAACAGGCGCTAAATCACAAGCCGAAGCCGCTTAAACGCAGCGCAATTTACAAATTTAGGAAAAACCCGCTTTTTACGAGGCGGGTTTTTTCTTGACCGCACGCCCATAAAGCATTATGACTAATGCATGGAAAATGAAAAAGACAATGTGGTGCGGTTTCCTTTTAAACTGCACGCCGTAAAGACCGAAACACCAGAAACAGCGCCGAGCGCAGCGACGCAAAGCATTTCGCCGCCGCCGGAGCCTAATCTGAGTCACCCTGAAATTGCCGCAGCGCTTAAGACTGCCGAGGACGTAAAAGGCCCGGTAGGCCATAGCAGCCTAAGCATGATGCGCTTTCAAAATGCCGCGCTCGCCAATGATTTCACACCGGAAAATATTGAAGAAATTTGTAAAAACGAGCCATGGAAAAAAGGCTTGGCGAGCGCATTTTCACTGGCAAGCTTTGGCTTTGTGCCGGAAAAGCTCTTGATTGCTGCGCGCCGTTATCCCGAAGGCTCGCCCGAATTTGAAACGCTAAAGACCGCCTCCAACAAAGCCAATGAAATTTATTGGGAACAGTTAGAGGGCGATATGGCGCGTTTATTCACATCGCTGCGCACGCCAGAGCGCCCCTTGAAAGTCGTCGAGGAAGAATGCCGCATCATTAGCCGCGCGCTGCAGGCACAGCAAAAAGCCATTAAGGACCACCCCGAATGGACGCTGCAGGCCGGAAGATTAAAAGGTGCGGCCTTCGCGCTCGATAGCGCGCGCACCGAAGCCAAGCGCACCGAAAACCGCGCCCGCTTGGCCGCTAAACGTAGCGCCGAAGGAAGTGCTGCCCCCGTATCCAGCACACCGCCAGAGCCGCCAGATTTATAAAATACAGATCTTTAATATGAGGACATAAAATGAACAATCTTCGTGATAAAATTATTGGATACGCCGCCAGCGCGGCCATAGCTGCGAGCGCAACTTTAGGCTCACTCGCCCCAGCCTTTGCGCAAGAAGCGCAAACGCCTGAAAGTATTGATCTCGCTGAATTGTCTGCGCCTATACAAATCATTACAGCAGCTGAGGCGCTCGAAAGATCTAATGGTAAAATTTTACTTCATTATGGCTCAGATTTTAGCCCCGCCGAACTAGCGTCGACCATTCGTACATTAAAAATGACTGGTGTTGATATTGAGGCTTATGCGGGTGGAAAAAATGGATCAATAGAAATGTATTTCTTTGGAAACTACATACCAAAAGTTTTTTCACAAAATGAAACTGGTGAACTTTACTATATTGCAAAAAGTTTAATTCAAAAATACCAGTTATCTTCAATAGCACCTCTTGAAAACGACAGTTTATAATTTAATACCTAAATCAAAGTTGGCCAATGTATCTATCTCATTAGGTATATTTGAAAACTTGTTTAAATATATTGTGGCCTCAATATTATCTTGTTCTTGTCCAACTTTAACAAAATCCATTACATACCGTAAATCTTCTTCAGATAAATTATGTGGGTCTATGCCTATAGAATGATATAGCCAGTTTGCACGGAAGCGTTCTCATAAATTTGTTGTCGAATGAATTATTAGTAACGGGCATAGCCGCTAATTGGTCATCAGCTTGATTTCTTTTCCGCACAAAAGCTGCATTTCACCCCTTAACACACTGATTTCTTGACATATACCTCTTGAACGCGTATAAAATAAATGTCTTTCAAATATAGGATTATGGAAATGAAAAATCTTCGTGATAAAATTATTGGTAGTGTAGCCGGTGCAGCCATGATTGTTGGCGCCTCTTTAGGCTCACTCGCCCCTGCCTTTGCGCAAGAAGCGCA
>JBBKXC010000029.1:0-3120 GCA_037969275.1 Bdellovibrionales bacterium
TGCTTGGTTTATCGGTGGTGCGCTCTGCTTCCATACCCGTATTTGAACCATAGGGGGGTAATATCTGTCAATGAAAAAGGCCGTTTTCGTACGGCCCATCTCCTTTATCAATAAACGCCCAAAGATTTATAAAGGCGCGTCAGGCTTTCTGCTTGGGCGGCTTTGGCGGTAATAAGAGCGGATTGGGCATTATTGGCCCCTCTTTGTGAATCCAGCACATCAAGAAAGGAAATCTCTCCCTCTTTAAAAAGCGTCTGGGAGAATGAGAGAGAATTACCGGCATTATTAGAGGCTTTTTGCAGCGAAATTGTGCGCTCGTTTATATGCGCATAATCGGTCAGAGCTGTTTCAACTTCCGTCACTGCTTGCAGCGTGGTTTTGCGGTATAGCTGGTAGGCTTGCATTTCTCTGGCTCTTGCCGCGTCGATCTGGCCTTCAATGCGGCCAAAATCCAGCAAGTTTACGGCTGCGCCAACAACCACATTCCAGATGGTCGCATTGCTCAGTAGCGCGCCTTCGCTAATGCCGAAAAATCCTCCGATTGAAAATGTCGGGAAAAACTCGGCTGTCGCGGCCTCGGCCAAATCTGTTCTCGCGCGAAGATTGGCCTCGGCGGCGCGCATATCGGGACGCAAGGTTAGAACTTGGGCCGGGCTCATTAATATTGCTTTGGCATCACTGGCGGGGATTTTGGCGTCTGTGCTTAAAATTGGTTGCAGCGTTTCCGGCAATGCGCCCGTCAAGACGCTAAGGCGAAGGCGTGCATTATCGGCTTGTCTGCGAAATTCCGGGATGGAGGCTCTTGTGGTATTGACGAGGCTGGAGGCGCGTTCGACATCAAGGCGCGGCGCTTCGCCAAGGCGGTTCAAATCATCAACCAATGTCAGGGTTTTTTCCTGCAAGGTTAAGTTTTCTTCGGCAATGCGGGCTTGTTCTTGTCCGGCGCGGTAATCAATATAGCTACGCACTGTCTCGGCGATTAGGCTAAGTGTCGTGCTGTGATATTCCGCCTCTAAGCTCTCGAGTGCAGCGTCAGCGGCGCTTGCGGTATTACGGTTTTTACCAAAAATATCGATCTCGAAAGACGCATCAAATCCGGCTTCATAGTAATCATCAATCGAGCCCGGAAGACCCGAGCCGCTTTCTATACGGCTGCCTTGGGCGGACGCGCCGATTTGCGGGAAAAGAAACCCTCTTGCGGAGCGGCGTAGGCCGCGTGCCTCAAGGATGCGGGCTTCGGCGATTAAACGATCAGGGCTATCCGCGAGCGCTGTTTCAACCAGTTGATCGAGCACCGGATCATTAAAGTTTTTCCACCATGCGCGCAAACTTTGTGTGTCTTCACTCATGAGGATGTTTTCTTGCCGCGCTGTCCATTGTTGCGGTGTGTCGGGTTTGCCTAAATCAAGGCTACCGGCAAAGCAGCCTGATAAGACAAGCAAAGAGGCAAGCGAAAGAGCGGGGCGTATCGTCATATGTTTTATTTTCATGTTAAGAGGCCACTTTCTTTCCGGTGATTTTTAGCTCTAGCGTACGGAGCATGACATAAAAAACCGGTGTGAAGACCAGACCAAAGAAAGTCACGCCAAGCATACCGGAGAGCACGGCTACGCCGATGGCCTGCGCATTTTCTGCGCCCGCGCCATGGGCAATGGCCAAGGGAAGTACGCCCATGATAAACGCAAAAGATGTCATTAGAATGGGGCGTAATCTCAAGCGCGATGCTTCGATAGCGGCCTCCATGATCGAGCGTCCATGATGCTCGAGCTCTCTTGCAAATTCCACGATCAGAATAGCGTTTTTACAAGCGAGCGCGGCCAGAACAAAGAGGCTGATTTGTGTGAAGATGTTGTTGTCACCCCCCCATAAATAGACCCCGACAATGGCCGATAAGGTGCTCATCGGTACAATCAAAATAACGGCAAGAGGTAGGGTGAGGCTTTCATACTGCGCGGCCAACACAAGGAACACGAAGAAAATACAAAGCGGAAAAATATAGATGGCGGTATTGCCAGCCAGAATTTGCTGAAAGGTCAAATCTGTCCATTCAAACTCGATCCCTTGCGGCAAAGTTTCTTCCAGAAGCTGCGTGATGGCTTGTTGCGCTTGACCGGAGGAATATCCGGCGGCGGGCTGTCCATTCAAATCGGCTGTTCTATACCCATTGTAGCGCGCGGCGACTTCGGGGCCGAAGGTTTCTTGGACTTCAAGAACGGAGCCAAGAGGCACCATTTGCCCTGCGGCATTACGCGTTTGCAGACGTAAGATGTCTTGGGGTTTTGCGCGATGCTCTGTATCTGCCTGCGCCACAACCTGATAGGTGCGTCCAAACTGGTTGAAGTCATTCACGTAAACCGAGCCAAGATAAACCTGCATCGTGCGGAAAATTTCATCAATCGGAATGCCGAGCTGCTGCGCTTTTGTACGGTCTAAATCTGCAAAAAGTTGCGGCACATTCACATTGAAGTTGGAATAAACGCGGTCAAGCGCAGGGTTTCCATACGCCTTTCCGGTTACTTCTTTGACGGCATCATTCAAAGCCTCAAAACCTAAATCGGCGCGGTCTTGAATCTGTAATTTGAAACCGCCTGTTGTTCCAAGTCCGCGCACGGGAGGCGGCGGAAAAATAGCAATAAAGGCTTCGTCGATAGCACTGAATTTTTGTTGCAGGCGGCCTGCGATTGCGCCAGCGCTTAGGTCGTGCGACCCGCGCTTGTCAAAGTCTTCCAAAGGAATGAACATTAATCCGGCGCTTGAAGAATTGATGAAACCATTGATAGAGAGTCCCGGGAATTGAACAGCGTTGGCCACGCCTTCTTCGGCTTTGGCAATATCGCCCATTTTGCGCAGAACCGCTTCGGTGCGATCAAGAGTGGCACCTGGAGAAAGATTGGCAAAGCTGATGAGGTATTGTTTATCCTGCGCCGGAACAAATCCGGGAGGCACAAGACGGAAGCTAAAATATGTGGCGCCGACAAGTACCAAGAATATCGTGAACATGATAAATTTGCTGCGGCCAAAAATGCCGACACTTTTTTCGTAGGTGCGCTGGCTCTTGCCGAAGCCTTTGTTGAATATTCTAAAGAACCATCCGAATAGGAAGTTAATAAGGCGTGTGAG